>CATPBC010000291.1 GCA_955652195.1 uncultured Xanthobacteraceae bacterium
CTTCATGTCGTCGAGGCGGTGGAGGACCAAGCGGAGGATCTCCTCGGCGTCAACGCGCATTCTGGAGACCGCTGCGGGCACGCGACGTTCGGCCCGTGAGATTTCGACTGATGACAGGGTTCCTAATCCTTTCGCTCCGGGGTTCCTTTTTGCAGATCGTTTCCTTCTCGCAGATCGTTTCCTCTTCGCAGACCGGCTTTCGAAGACTCGTCTTTCAAAGACTCGGGCCGGCGAATCCGAAACATAGCTTAAGATAGGCACGCGGCGTTAACAGTTTCAACCACCCTCTTTCAAAGAACTGTCATTTATGGCGCCGTAGAGTGCGCGCAGCGCGCAAAGCCGTCGAAGACAGCGGCGATTTGAGGCCGTGCAGATAGATCCAGGCCGGCGGCACGCGCTGCGGCAGGGTCCTGGCAGCCGATTCGGGCAGCCGCGCCCACGCCAGTGCTTGGCCCGCTGTGCTTGCCACCGAATAAAGGCTCGGTCCCAAACGGTCGACGACCGCGATCGGCACCAGGCGCGCGATGTCGCGCCAGCGCTGCCAGCGATGGAAACTGCGCAAATTGTCGGCGCCCATGATCCAGACGAAGTGCACCCCAGGACAGCGTCGGATTAGATAGTTGACCGTCGCAAACGTATAGGTAATGCCGAGATCGGCTTCGAAATCGGTGACGTCGATGCGCGCGTGCTGAGCGAGCTTGCGCGCGGCGGCGACGCGTTCGCGCAGCGGTGCAAGGCCGCTCGTATCTTTGAGCGGATTGCCGGGGGTCACGAGCCACCACACCCGATCGAGTCCAATGCGCCGCATCGCCAACAGGCACGCTGCACGATGCGCGGCGTGCGGCGGATCGAACGTGCCGCCGAACAATCCGATACGCATGCCGGGAGCATGGGCAGGCAGAACCGGATGGCCGCGCCGGCCGAGCCGGTTGGCCTCCCGGCGTAGGGGAAGCGACTCGCCGCTCATGATGTTGGAAACGAGGCCCCCTCCTCGCGTATTGCCGCCGGCCGCGCCGGCGACCATTCATGCTCGACGACCAGTCATATTCGGCGACCAGTCATATTCGGCGACCAGTCATATTCGGCGACCAGTCATGGCCGCGTCTGTCCGCTGCCGCGTATGCGGTAGTTGAAGCTGGTCAGCTGTTCTACTCCGACCGGTCCGCGCGCATGGAGCCGCCCGGTGGCAATGCCGATCTCGGCGCCAAAGCCAAACTCGCCGCCGTCGGCGAACTGGGTCGACGCATTATGCAGTACGATCGCGGAATCCACTTCGCGCAAGAACTTTTCCGCCGCTTTGCGGTCTTCGGTGATGATCGCGTCGGTGTGATGCGAGCCATAGCGTTCGATATGCGCGATCGCGGCGTCGATCCCATCGACCACGCCGGCGGTCAGAACGGCATCGAGATATTCCGTGCTCCAGTCTTCCTTACTGGCTGGCTTGACGCGCCGGTCCACCGCCATGACCGCGGCGTCGCCGCGGACCTCGCAGCCGGCATCGAGCAGCATGGTGATCAGCGGCTTGAGGAGTTTGGCGGCGCCGGCGCGATCGACCAGCAGCGTCTCGGCGGCGCCGCAAACGCCGGTGCGGCGCATTTTGGCATTGAGCACGATCGATTTGGCCATGCCGAGCTTTGCTTTGCCATCAACATAGACGTGACAGACGCCTTCAAGATGCGCGAATACCGGCACGCGCGCCTCGGTCTGCACGCGCTCGACCAGATTTTTTCCGCCGCGCGGCACGATGACGTCGATGGTGCCGTCCAAACCTGACAGCATCATGCCGACCGCTTCGCGTTCGCGAGTCGGGACCAGTGCCACGCATGAAGCCGGCAGGCCAGCCTCTGCCAGCCCTTCGAGCAATGCGGCGTGAATAGCGCGGCATGAGCGAAAGCTCTCGGAGCCGCCGCGCAGGATCGCGGCATTGCCGGCTTTGAGACAGAGCGCAGCGGCATCCGCCGTCACGTTTGGGCGGCTCTCATAAATGACGCCGACCACGCCGAGCGGAACGCGCACGCGCTCGATCCGCATGCCATTGGGCCGCCGCCACGACGCCATCACCCACCCGACCGGATCCTTCAGCTTGCGGACGGCCTCAATCCCGTCCGCCATGGCTGCGATCCGCTCGGGATCGAGCGCCAAGCGGTCGAGGAACGCCGGGGTCGCCCCGGCGGCCCTGGCTTCGGCCTGATCCTCACGGTTGGCCGCCAAGATCGCTGAGGAACCCGCGCGGATCGCCTTGGCCATAGCTGCCAAAGCACGGTTCTTCTGTACCGCTGGGGCGAGCGCCAAAACCCGCGCGGCGGTGCGGGCGTCGCGACCGATTTGGCGCATGAGCGCTGGAAGATCGCTTGCGCCTTTGGCGCCGGAGGGACGGGCGCCAGAGC
The DNA here is from genome assembly GCA_955652195.1 of uncultured Xanthobacteraceae bacterium. Classification (GTDB taxonomy): domain Bacteria; phylum Pseudomonadota; class Alphaproteobacteria; order Rhizobiales; family Xanthobacteraceae; genus BOG-931. The sequence continues at coordinate 2,388 of CATPBC010000291.1, forward strand.
CTTCCAGGGCCTTGAGCGGCGCGTTCATGGCGCGATGACAGCCTCGTTCATGGCCTTGATCCGTCTTGCATTCGCGACTTTGTAACATGTCCCGCCGAACCCGGCGAGGCGGCTTGTCTCGGAAAAATACCCACAGGAATTCACAGCATTCGTAGTTC
>CATPBC010000292.1 GCA_955652195.1 uncultured Xanthobacteraceae bacterium
GAAGCGCACAATGCGACCCTCGTCCGGGAATTTGATGACGGTGCCCACCAGCCGCTTTCCCCCGCCGCCGGCCGGAGCGTAAGGCTCCCATGCGCGAACCGGCATCGCATGGATTAAGCGGCATCCAAGGTTAACGCTCTGCTAACGGCGGCAGCTTAGTTTGGCGACGGTTTTTCATCGGATTATTGCCGTCGAGTTTACGTTATGAGCGCAGGCCCATGGAGGCTAGACCATCTGGCCCGTTTCGGACCGCGCGCCGGCCCCGATATGCGCCCCACCCTTTTGCGCGTGCTAACTGAGCTGTACCTGCAAAAGCCAACACATACGGCCGACGAGGAGCGGCATTACACCGAACTCGCGCTGCGTCTTCTCGATGCAGTGGATGCCGGCACCCGCGCAACCATAGCGGAGCGTCTTGCGCGCTACCCCTCGCCGCCGATGCGCGTGATTGAGCGGCTCGCCGGTGATCTGCCGCAGGTCGCAGCATGGGTGCACGCCCCTGTCACGCGGCGCCAGCTCCCTTCCCCGTTTTCCGCGGCGGAGCGAGCAGCCAAACCCAATAGTTTGGTTCCGTTTCCTGCCGACATCGCGAGCGAGCTTGACGAACTTTTCTTCGCGGCCAATGCCGATGAGCGGCGCTTAATTCTTTTGAACCTCGACGTCATCGCGCCGTTTCCGACCGAACGCGTTCAATTAAGCCCCGCTGCGGGACTCGGTGACCGATTGGAAGCTGCAGTTCTATCCCGCAATCGCGAGGCGTTCGCGCAACAGCTGGCCCAAGCCCTGCAGATTTCTCGCGCACAGGCGCGGCGCCTGGCCGATGACGATCTCGGTGAGCCGATCGTGACCGCTGCCAAAGCAGTCAATATCGGACGCGGCGCACTCTATAGAATGTTGCTGTTCGTCAACATGAGAATCGGTCATTCGGTCGCTCGCGTTCAAGCGCTCGCCGAACTGCATCATGAATTACCGAAACAATCGGCCGAGCACATGGTGGCGATTTGGCAATCATTGCCGAAAACAGATCGCCCTGTGGAACGACATCGTGCGATGTTGTGGGAAGACAGCGTCGCGCGCCCGCGCGCAGCGAACCCAATCGCACATCATGGCCCGAGCATGTCACGGCCAGCCGACCGCCGCGACGCCTCTTAGCGCCCTTTCGTTCCGACTTTCTTGAATGCTTTTCCGAATCGGGTAACGCCAGCCTACGCCCCACAGCCTGCGTGCCCTAGCGGATAACGTTGAGAAAATTTCGCCCAGCGGGGTCCTCGACTTCAAGGATCCACAGATCGGAATCGAATTTGACCTCGCGCGCTAAATAGGTGTCGATCTCGGCGTCGGGTGCCGGCTGCGATACCAAGCAGGCCGTAAACATGCGATCACCGGCGCCTGGCTCAAGCGCGCTCTGCGGCGCTGGCCCAAATAGTTCCGACGTGCCGTCGAGCCGGCAGATGCGCACGAAAATAGCGCCGGCCTCTTCGGCGCCGCGCCGGCGCACCACCGCGGAAGTACCCTCGACGTGGCGGCGGCGCAAATAAGCGGCGACCCATAGGGCGCTTTTGAGACGCATTGTTGCGGTCTTTTCTGCGGAAGCTTTGCTGATGCCAAACTATAATCGCAGATCGGCGGCCGTTCTGGAAATCAGCCGCCAAATCGAGATCGCAACCTGGATTTTCGAAGGCGCGCAGCCATTTGACGCCGCGCTACGACTACTCGATCGGGCGACCAACCATAGCAGCGAGCTCTTTGATCAAGCGGTCGGAAACACGGCCAGTGCTTGGCAGATTGTGCTCACGTTCGAACTTTTGGATCGCTGCGCTTGTAGCGTCGTCCAATGTCCCAGATGCTTTGACCTGGCCGTAGCCGAATTCCGACAAGGCTCGCTGCACGGCGGCGATCCGCGCCGAGGGGCCGATCAATTCGGCAATCGCATCATTGCGCCGGGCCACAACTGGCTGCACGCCGGCCGATGTGGCAACCGGACGCATAGGGCTGCTTGTTGCGAGCGGCTTGAGTGAATCGCTTTTCACGCTCGCTGATTTGTTGGCATCGAAGAGCGGGGCGGCGCGCATACCCGATTGCAAGAAAACGGCATTCACCACAACTATTGTACTCACCGCAATTGCGGTGAGGATCGCGACGGTATCGACCGGACGCCGGCTTAATGTGGTCCAGACCTGAAGCATGAGTGCTCCGGCCGATCTTGCCGCGCGCGTGAAAAGCGTTTGACGGCGGCGTCTACCCACGCTTGCTCTCCACGGTTCTGTCCGAACGGGTCGACGAGGTAAACATGTGCACCTACGCGATGTTCACTGCGGAGCGCCAGATCGTGATCGTTGCCATCGCCTCGAACTGGGCCGTATCCCCGTATGGCAGGCCCCCAATTTGGCAGGCTTGATCGTCGCAAAGGCCGCTTAAGCGAACGCTAAAACGGCGCGGCTGGGGCCTTCCCTAATCAGGGTAATAGCGGGGATTTTGCCGGTGAAGTCGGATGGCGAAGTCCGCTAACGCATAAGCGCGAGCCGTATTGGCCCCAAATCATCAGCATTTGGCGGCAAAGCCCATCATCGAACGCTCGCTCATCTGGATGCACTGAAATATTAAGGTAAATAAACTTTTTCCAATCCTTCGAAAATTTGCGGCGTATTCTCTTCAAATATGGACAAAAGTGTAGCGGGCGCCGCAACGCCGGCTTCAAGGCTGCCTGCTAACCTTTCGGCTGCGGTAGGACGTGCCGCAGGGGAATTGAGTGTCATGTTTTTTCTTTTGCGCATGGCGTTTTGGCTGGGGCTTGTTCTCGTCCTTTTGCCGAGTGGCTCTTCGCGCCAGCCGGAATCTAGCCAGGTCGGCGCGACAGACGCGATTTCAGCCGCCTCCGCTACCGTGGGTGACCTTCGCCAATTCTGCGCCCGCCAGCCCGACGCCTGCACCGTCGGTTCTCATGTCGCAAGCCAGCTGGGCTCCAGAGCCCAGGCGGGAGCGAGGATGCTTTACGAGTTCGTGACCGAAAATATGAAGCGGAAAGA
>CATPBC010000293.1 GCA_955652195.1 uncultured Xanthobacteraceae bacterium
GATCGCAATCATCGCGGCAAACGGCATCCCCTGCACGAAGCTCGCGCAGGCGGCCAAAAAGGCGCTGCTAATTAGCGCGTTATAGAGCAGCACATTGCGATAGCCGAAACGGCGCAGCACGCTGGCGACGGCGGCTTTCATGAACATCGCGCCGAGCGCGGCAGTGAAAGTAATAAGGCCGGATTGAAACGGCGTCAGATTAAAGCCGACTTGCAATAACAGGGGCAGCAAAAATGGTAGCGCGCCGATGCCGAGCCGAAACAAGAAGCCGCCCAAAATGCTGGCGCGGAAGGTTGGCAAGCGTAAAAGGTTGAGGTCGAGGATCGGCGCCGGTGCGTGTCTGGCATGGATCACATAGCCTGCCGCGGCAATTGCGCCGCCGCACAACAGCGATGCCACAACGCTCGCGGGCAGGAAGTCCAGTCCCATCGCCGAGAGGCCGAACGCCAATCCGGCGATAGCGCAACCGGAAAGCAGAAAGCCGATAAAATCGAACGGATCCGGCCGCTCGACGCGGACATTGGCGATGAAGCGCGATGCCATCCCGATGCCGAGAAGACCAATCGGCACGTTGATCAGAAAAATCCAATGCCAAGACGCATAAGTGGTGATGAAGCCGCCGAGCGGCGGGCCGCAGATCGGTCCGATCAGCGCCGGGACGGTGACGAGCGACATGGCATTGACCAGGCGCTGCTTATCGATGCTGCGCACCATGATGAGCCGCCCGACTGGCGTCATCATCGCTCCACCCATGCCCTGCACGATCCGGGCGAACACGAATTCTTCGAGCGAGTGCGAGGCGGCGCAGCCGATCGAGCCGAGCACGAACACGCCGATCGCGGCGCGGAACACATTGCGCGTGCCGAACCGGTCGGCGGTCCAGCCGCTTGCCGGGATGAAGATCGCTAGCGACAGCAGATACGAAGTGACCGCGAGCTTTAACGCCAGCGGATTGGTGCCGAGCGCTTGTGCGATCGCGGGCAGCGACGTCGAGATAACCGTGGAGTCCATGTTCTCCATGAACAGCGCGGTCGCCACGATCAGCGGCACGATGCGATCGGAAGGAGGCGGTTCCATTCTTGCCGGCTATCGCTTGATAACGCAGCCGGTCTGCAGTGCGCACGGGAGCATCAGCCGAGTCGCTTCACCGCTTCGCCGACCATGCTGAGGTCGGCGTATTTTTGCACGTCGAGGTCGTCTCTGAGAAATCCGACGTCTTTCTGCTGCTTGAGATTGTTCTGCAATGCGCTGAGATTCGGCGTGCCGTTTGGATCGCGGTATTGATCGCGGCTGGTGAATGCCCAATCCATCCGCGCTGGCGGCGCTTTGTTCAGGCGCGCGACGATGGCGACCGCTTCGTCGTGATTCTTCGGATCGACGTACCAGCGCACGGCGCGCACGGTGTCTTCGAGAAAATCGACTAACGCCGCGCGGTTCTTTTGGATGAAGTTTTCTCGCGCTGTCCACATCGTGAGCTGGGTGACGCCAAACGCATCGTGCTGCGTGAACAATGTATGGGCGATGGCCCGCAGATCGGGATCGAGCGAGAACGGCGGTACCGCGCTGATCAGATCGGCTTTCTTTTCTGCCAGCATCGCGCGCATGGCGGGGAACGGCGCCTCGATCACGGTGTAATCCCTGTTGGCTTCGAGCCCGCTCCGCCGCAGCATCGCACGCATAGCAATGTCGACAGCGCTGCCCATGGCGTTGGTGGCGAGTACTTTGCCCTTGAGATCCGCGACGGATTTGATCGGGCCGTCATTGCGCACCATGAACTCGTTGGAGCCGTGGCCCGGCACGCCGTCCTGGATTTCATCGCAGATCACGCGCAGGTCATCCAGACGCGCATTCTGGATGGCGAGACCGAAAGACGAAAAGGCGAGCGGTCCAACATCGAGTTCGCCCGCGGCGAGCGCTGTGATTACCGGCGGGGTGCCTTCAAAGCGCGTCGCTTCCGCGACATAGGACTTACCGAAATGTTTAAGCAGCTCCTTTTTCTCCAGCACCAAGGGCGCGGTCGAAGCCGGCACGACCACCCAGCCGACGCGAATCTTTAATGGCGCGCTTTGGGCGAGGGCACCGCTGCCAGCGCGAAGCGCGCCAGCGGCAATGGCGCCGCCGGCGGCAAGCCCGCGGATGCCGAATTGACGACGATCGATAGCCGATTTCATCGCGATTCCTCCGGTATTTCGCCCCCAACGCTCGTCACAAGGCTCGTTACAAGGCTCGTCGCAAGGTCTATCAATTGCGGCCGAAGCGTGCTATCGACCGCCGCCAACCCAAAAGCGGGCCGAGAAGCGGGCCATCGACTCGGACGAGGGACATTTACTCGCCCGCGCGGCTTCCGCCATTTCGGGCCATGCGGAGTTGGCAATGGCAGCGACTTCAAGAGACTTACCGCGCGAAGCATACACCTTCGACGACGTGCTATTGAAGCCGGGGCTTTCCGACGTGATGCCGTCGGAGGTGGATGTCCGCTCCCGCGTTACTCCTAACATCCGGCTCAATATTCCGATCATCGCCTCGGCGATGGATACGGTGACCGAAGCGCTTATGGCGATCGCCATGGCGCAGTCCGGCGGTATTGGCGTTCTCCACCGCAATCTCGATCCCGAAGCACAAGCCGCCCAGGTGCGGCAGGTGAAGAAATACGAATCCGGCATGGTCGTGAACCCGGTTACGATTCATCCCGAAGCGACACTCGCCGACGCGCTGGCCTTGATGCAAGAGCATCACATTTCCGGCATTCCGGTCGTCGAAGGCGGCGGCAACGGGCGCGCCGGAAAGCTGGTGGGCATTCTCACCAACCGCGATGTGCGTTTTGCCACCGATAAGCGCCAAAAAGTCGCCGAGCTGATGACCAAGGAGGGCCTCGTCACGGTGCGCGAAGGCGTCAGGCAGGACGAAGCCAAGCGCCTTTTGCATCAACATCGCATTGAGAAGCTCCTGGTGGTCGACAGCGGCTATCGCTGCGTCGGACTCATCACGGTCAAGGATATCGAAAAGTCGGTCGCCTATCCGAGTGCTTGCAAAGACGAGCAAGGGCGGCTGCGCGTTGCCGCTGCGACTTCGGTGGGCGAAGCCGGTTACGCGCGAAGCGAACGCTTGATCGATGCCGGCGTCGACCTTGTGGTGGTTGACACCGCACATGGTCATTCGCGGCGCGTACTCGACGCGGTGACCCGGATCAAGCGCATGTCGAACGCGGCGCAAGTCGTTGCCGGCAATATCGCGACTGCGGAGGGCGCCAAAGCCTTGATCGACGCCGGCGCCGATTCCATCAAGGTGGGGATCGGCCCGGGCTCGATCTGCACCACGCGCGTGGTCGCTGGCGTCGGCGTGCCGCAACTCACTGCGATCATGGACGCCGTCGAGGTAGCGATAAAGAGCAACACGCCGGTGATCGCCGATGGCGGAATAAAATATTCTGGAGATCTGGCAAAAGCTCTCGCCGCCGGCGCCGACTGCGCCATGGTCGGTTCATTGCTCGCCGGCACCGACGAAACGCCCGGCGAAGTATTTCTCTACCAAGGCCGCTCGTACAAGACCTATCGCGGCATGGGTTCGGTCAGCGCCATGGCGCGCGGCTCCGCCGACCGCTATTTCCAGCAAGAGATCAAAGACACGCTCAAGCTCGTCCCCGAAGGCATCGAGGGGCAGGTGCCGTATAAAGGCCCGGTCGCCAATGTGGTGCATCAGCTCGTCGGCGGATTACGCGCCGCCATGGGCTATGTCGGCGCCAAGGACCTCGCGGAATTCCACCAGAAGGCCGAGTTCGTGCGGATTTCCAGCGCCGGGCTTCGGGAGAGCCATGTCCACGACGTCACCATCACGCGCGAGAGCCCGAACTACCCGAGCCGGGGCTAAGCTCGATGTCCGCCGCGTCGCCCGATCCGTTCGCTAAGATCCGCAACGCCACCAGTGCCCATCGCGCGCAGCACGGCTGCAGCGCCTTTCCCTACAGCAACGGGCCGCTGCTGGCGGCTTTGGCCGGAGCGGCCAATGCGCGCCGGATCCTGGAGCTCGGAACAGCGCTCGGCTACACCGCCTTATCCTTCGCATCCGGCGCGCCGGACGCAACGGTCGACACAATCGAACGCGACCCGGAGCACGTGCAGCTTGCGCGCGAAAACATCGCTGCCGCGGGCTTGGATCACCGCATCACTGTGCACGACGGCGAATTTGCCAGCGTGCTGCCGACGCTTGATCCCGGCTATGACGTGGCGTTTTTCGACGGCGGCACGCCGGCGCCCGGCTTGCACAAGGCCTTGCGCGGGCTGCTGCGCACCGGCGGTACGCTGATCACCGCGAATCTCAGCCATGGCGGGACGGCCGATGCCGTGCGCAAGGCGCTGTTCGAGGGAAAATCGTGGCGTAGCGCCCTGGTTGATGAGAAAGGCGAGACCGCGATCAGCGTCAAGTTATAGCGGAAGTCATGAGCTGGTCAGCGTGCCGGTGAGACGAATGAAATGAGCTGGGGGACGAAGCGATGACCATTCAAGAAGTCTTGCTGCCGCTTTTTCTGGAAGTGATCCTCACCTTCGTGCTGTTGTTTTGGCTCGCTCCGTTGCGCGGGCGCGATTTCAGTTCCGGAGTGACGCGACCGGAGGACGTGGCCTTACGCGAGCCGAACTGGTCGCAGCGCAGCTTGCAAGTCGGCTATTCCTACAGCAATCAATTCGAACTGCCGGTGCTGTTTTACGTCCTCACCATTCTTGCTTATTTCACGCGTCACGCCGGTATCCTGTTTGTGCTGTTGGCCTGGATATTTGTGATCTTTCGCTATCTCCAGGCCTATGTGCACGTGACGAACAATCAGATCAGACTGCGCGGCGCATTCTTCGCCGTCTCAGCCGTAGTTCTCGCGATCATGTGGCTTATCTACATTGTCGAGATACTGACCAGCCCCTGGGTTTGAAAGGATCGGGTTTAGTCCGATGCCGCTTAATTTTTGCCATCCGACGGCGCCGCATAAAACGCTTAGATTGCCGGAGTGGTATGTCTCCAGCCTGATGATGGATCGCGCGCTCGACGCCGTGGTACGGCGGGTGAAAAAACTCGACCGCGCCCATGACGTGCCTTATCTCGCCGGCTACAGCCTCGATGGCAAGACGATCTATATCGACCGTCACATGCCGCGCGCGTTCAAGCTTCGCGGCCGCAGCGTCGAAACCGATCGCTTTCTTATTCTGCACGAAGAGGTCGAGAAGACGCTGATCGACCAGCTCGGGCTGCACTATCTTCACGCGCACCAGATCGCGACCCGAGCCGAGGAGGCGGCCGTGCGCGCTGCCGGTATCAAGTGGCGCGACTACGACCGCTTCATGCAGAAGCATGTCAAAACCATTGGCGACGAACGCCTGACCAAAGTACCGAAGGATCTCGACCTCAAGCCGTATCGGGACGAGCATGACGACGATCTGTTGCGGCGGATGCTGGCGAGCGTAAAGGCCAGCAAGGCTCCGAAAGGGCTGCACGTCCGCGATCTGGCTGAGGCGATTCAGGAACTACGCCGCCGCGTACGGCGACGGCACGGTGCGCGCGGCGCAGTCGCGCTTTCGCGCAAAAAGAAGTGACGGCGCAAAGCCGCCAAGCGTGTACGCATGACGCCCTCGGCCCGACTGTCCGCTGCGATCGAGGTGTTCGCCGAGATCGAAGCGCGACGGCGGCCCGCGGCAGACGCGTTGAAGGATTGGGGACTGTCGCATCGCTTTGCCGGGTCGGGCGATCGCGCGGCAATCGCCGGTCTCGTTTATGACGCTTTGCGCCGAAAATCCTCGTCGGCCTGGTTGATGGGGGATGCAAGCCCGCGCGCGGCCGTGCTCGGCATGCTGCGGCGTGAGCGCGGGCTCGATAATGCGGCGATTGCCGCACTCTGCAATGGCGCGCGCTATGCGCCGGCGCCGCTCTCCGAGATGGAAACTACGGCGCTCGCAGCCAGTTCGCTGGCCGGTGCGCCCGCGCATGTCGAAGGCGATTACCCGGAATGGCTCGACGCGCATTTAGCGCGAGTTTTTGGCGATGCGCGCGTGGCGGAAGGTGCCGCACTTGCAAGCCGTGCCCCGCTCGACTTGCGCGTTAATACGCTCACCGCTGAACGCGATGACGCGCTGGCGAAACTTGAACATCTCAAAGCCGAACCGACGCGCTGGTCACCGATTGGCATGCGCATCCGGCTTGCGGCTGAGGCCAAAAGCCCGGCCATCCATGCCGAACCGATTTTCCTGAAGGGTCAGATCGAAATTCAGGACGAGGGATCGCAGCTCGCCGCTCTTTTGGCGGACGCAAAACCTGGCGAACACGTGGTCGATCTTTGCGCCGGCGCCGGCGGTAAGACTCTTGCCCTTGCCGCCGCGATGGAAAACCGCGGCCAAATCTA
>CATPBC010000294.1 GCA_955652195.1 uncultured Xanthobacteraceae bacterium
ATCAGATCGTCAGCCTCCGGCCGGCTAACGGCGAAAATCCCCAATATCGGATCCGGAGTAAAAGCGAGGCCCACGAACGCGTGGTTGCGGAAAGCGACCTGGTTCTACTAACCGCATCCGAATTTTAACGGACAGCGATTCCGCGAAATCGAACCGAAGCGCGGACCGGAGCGGCGAATTGGGTAGGCGTGGGAAGAAAATTGACCATGTTCAAGATTCTTGAACTCAAAGGTGCGGTTTCGGGCGCGGGCGCGGCCGAGGGCGCGGCCGAGGTCGGCCGTGGTCATCCCACGCGCGAAGACGCCCTGGTTGCGCTCAAGAAGTATCTGAAGACTTTCAAAATATCCGGGCACAATCGCGAAGAAAATTTCTGGTGGGCGCGGGATGCCGAAGGCCTGCGCAAATGCTGGATTTCCGCCGCCGAGTGACGAAGCGCCGTGGACCATGCTCAACTTTCCGAATCGAAGCCGAGTTTTTGATCCGACCCGACGTGCCGTTCGGTTCTGGGGGCATGACAGCGCGATGGAATGGTCGTTCTTCGTATCGGAAGACGCGCTCAGTCGGCTGCAACCGGCAATGACGCGCGATGAGGTGGGCTTGCTTCTTGCTTTCGACAACAATCGGGCGGCGATCTACACAGCGGCCACGAAGGCGTTTAACCGAGAGCGCAAAGGATCCTACGAACTCGCGGCGACGGATTTTTGATGTCACGCTACAGTACCTTCGGGAGTCACCTTGCAACAAGGCGTTAAAGAACGTGCTGGGAGAAGCGGGCGTCTATGGCCGCCACAGAATTGTACGGTTTCGGACGTAGAAAGCCGAGTGCTAAGCGAGTTTTTCGATTCTACGTCAGCTGCGGGTCCCGTGTGTCGTTGCTTGTTGCCCGCTCTGCGCAAATCTCGCTCCGTACCCTTTAACAAGGGTTGCAATATTGAACATTCAACCTGTGGCTAATCCTTCCTTGGTGCTGGATGCACGAAGATGGACAAAAATCCTCACGCGTTACCGCGGGTCTAATGACCTTCGCAGTACGGTGGAGATAGCAATCACATTTGTGCCGCTAGCATCGCTATGGGTATTGGCCTGGGCGGCGCTGCATTTCGGCTACTGGTGGCTCTCGCTGCTGCTCGCGATACCGGCCGCGGGCTTTCTCGTGCGACTGTTCATGATTCAGCATGATTGCGGCCATGGTTCCTTTTTTTGTCATCGCATGGCAAACGATTGGGTGGGTCGAGTAATCGGCGTTTTGACGCTGACGCCCTATGACTTCTGGCGACGAACCCATGCGATCCATCACGCCACCTCCGGCCACCTTGAACGACGCGGGATCGGCGACGTCGATACGCTCACGGTGCGCGAATATCTGTCACTCTCCTTTTGGGGCCGCCTTCGCTATCGGGCTTACCGGAACCCGCTCGTGATGTTTGGTCTCGGTCCCGCTTATCTGTTTATCCTGCAATACCGCTTGCCGGTCGGCCTGCTCTTCGCCGGCTGGCAGCCTTGGCTCAGTACGATGGCAACCAATGTTGCCATTGCTGCCGTCGTCGCCGTGCTGATCTGGTTCGTAGGTGTTTGGCCGTTCCTGCTCGTGCAGCTACCTATTATTTTGCTCGCCGGTTCAGTGGGAGTATGGCTGTTCTACGTGCAGCATCAATTCGAGACGACATTCTGGGCGCATGAGGACAGGTGGAGCTTTCAAGAGGCGGCTCTGCATGGCAGTTCGCACTATGACCTTCCGGGAATCCTGCGCTGGTTCACGGCAAACATCGGCGTCCACCATGTCCATCACCTGTGCAGCCGTATTCCCTGTTACCGTCTGCCTCGGGTGCTCCGCGAGCATCCCGAACTTGGTCGCGTGAGCCGACTTACGCTGCTTCAGAGCTTCCAGTGCGTAAGGCTCGCGCTTTGGGACGAAAGCCGGCGGCGTCTGATTTCTTTTCGTGAGATTGACCGGCGGCGGGTCTATGACGGCGATATTGGTGCGAGCGTGTGACGAAAAAACAGCCGCGCTAATGTCAACTTCGGGTCCAAAACCGGTCTTTGGACGAGCCTGAAGGGCATTCGCCTTGCTGCGCGCGCGCAGGGAGCGGCCAAGTCCCGCCGCAAGGAAACAGATCACCAACCAGTCAACGGCGGCGCTGTCACACCTCGCTGGAAAATTAACCGCCCTTTCCCCAGTAAATGTCATAAGCGCGATCAAAGGCGACGATCATCACACACGCGAAATTGCTTTGGCAGGTGAACTGATGCGGCATGTGGCCCGCCATCACCGCGAATCCGCCTGGCCCAAGCCGCGTGGGCGGATGATCGGTCATCTTGGCCAGAACTGTGCCGCTAATGATGATCAACTGCTCTTCGGCGGTATGGAAATGCCAAGGAACCACGCATCCTGGGGATGCCTTCAAGATCAAGGTCGAGCGACCAGTCGTCGGATCACCGCTTTCGACTGCCGACAGCAGACATTTGAGGTCATTATCCGCGGAAAATTTCACGGATGAGAGAGGCTTGATGGCGCCTCTCGCAATATCTTCGGTGAGGGCCGCACCGCTGATGAAGACTGTGAGGCACCCTGCCAGTATCCAATACACTTTCTGTTTCATGCCGATCCCCCGACCTTAAGTTGCCAGATCGGAACTGTCCGCGAATAATTTCCTTATTACCAGCCAATCAGCCGTTGATGTCCACTTAGGTTCAATTGCTACGTAAATTTGAAGCCGCAGGTCCGCCGTGCCTGCTAAGCGGACATGCTGCAAGCTGCATGTTGCATGCTGGCTGCTAGACTGATGCTGGCGTCGCGAGCTCGCGCCATAACGCAATCAGCGCCGCCAAAATGGCTGGACCTAGGAAAAGGCCTATCAACCCGAAGGCGCTGACTCCGCCGAAAATCCCCAGCAAAACCGAGATGAATGAGAGTCGTGCGGAACTTCCGATCAGAAGCGGACGGACGAAGTACTCTCCCAAAAACACAATTGAACCGAACATAAGCAAGCCGAACGCTTGTATCGTGCTGGATTGGATCAGCAGGATAAGCGAGGCCGTTGCAACGAGGACCGGAGCGCCGAGGGGTATGATGGCAAGCACGACCGTCACAGCGCCAAGCAGCAGAGGATGCGGCAGTCCGCAAACGGCATAGGCAATTCCGAGAACAAAGCCCTCGCCAAGCGCCACGAACAACTGACCATTCACGGTCTCACGTACCGTGGTCACCATGCTTGCTCCCAGCCGTCTGCCAGCGCGTCCGAACAGCCGGTCGCTGATCGTTATGACCTGTTCGATGAATTTGTCACCGTCGCGATAAATGAAGAACAGTATCAAGAGTGCGAGGGCTAAGGCGGTCAGCCGCCAAGCGACCTCGCTTCCCAGCGTGCGGGCCCATTCAACAATCGCCATCAAATCCAATCGCGCAGACAGGTCAGCAGTATTCGGTGAACCGGCCATATAGATTCGCCACCAGCTGGATAGACGTGTGCCGATAAGGGGAAGGTCCGATAGCCAAGCTGGTGGCCTGGCGCCACTCCCCGCGATGCTTTGCGCCCATTGAACGACAGCGCCGGCCTCGCGGGCCACCTCCATGCCGATGATGAGCATCGGCAGAAATAAGATCAAAGCTGTCGCAGTGACGAGTCCGGCTGCCGTCCAAGTCTGCCCGAAATGGCGTTGGCCGAAGCTGTAGAGCGGCCATGTCGCGATCGCCAAGACGCCGGCCCACGCGATGGCCGGGAGGAAGCTCCAAAGCATCCAGGTCGCAAGCAGAGCGAGCCCCAGGGCCAGCGCCATCCGGCCAAATCGCTGCGGTCCGCCGCGATAGAACGGCAATAGATCAGTCGGGCCGGACGACAGCTCGGCCTGTGCTGGATTACCGGGGCGCATGCCCAAGTGCCGCAGTCGTAACATCACTAGATGACCACAGTCGGTGGCGGAAGGTTCCATCGACCTTGGGGCATGTATTACGTCGCACGCACGTTGAGTCGATCGAAGCGCGCCTTCTGTTCGTCGCTAAGCGAACGATAGAATTTCACCAGCGCGGGCTGCACCGTGTCTAGCGCTTGCAGCATGGACTTGAGGCGATCCTGTATTGCCGCCAAGCGCCCGGTCGGTGTCATGCTCCGATCTGGCTGGCAGGTTTCTTTGAGCACGTCAGCGGCTTGCGCCGATGCGTCGTTGAGATCTTTCAGCGCGGTGTCCTGACGTACGTTCAGCTGCAGCGATCGCTCGATCCGCGCAACCGGCAATCCGGCGCCGCGCGCCGCGGGTCCGCTGCACAATCCGGCAACATCGATTTCGCGACCCGCCGTCTTGATATCCTCGTCAAGCGTGTTGAAACGCTCCTTCTGCTCATCGTTGAGCGAGCCGTAGAACGCGTCGAGCGGCGGCCGGACCGTTTGTACGGCTTGCAGCATGGCCTCGATCCGACTTCGCATCGCGGCGACCCGGCCGGTCGGTGTGCTGGGCAGTTCGTTCGGGCAGGCCGACTGGAGTATATTCACCGCATTGACGGTGGCGGCTTTTAAATCGTTGAGGAATGCCCGCTGCTGTTGATCAGGGTTAACCTGCTCGGCGATCCGCTCGATTGGGAAGTCGGTCAATCCCTGCGCTTGACCTGAGCAGATTTGCGAGCCGCCCGGCAGCGCCGCCGAAGGCTGCGAGATTCCGGTCGCGCGGGCGTAAGCTGCACTCGATGCCGGCCCGCCGGCATAGGCATAAGCGTCCTGCGGAGCATAGTATTGTGGCGCATAGGCGCCGTAGATGCCCTCGAAGACGTCATCGAACGCATAGGGCCAGAACGTGTCGTAGGCGTAGGGCCAGAAAGCGTAATCGATGAAATCGTCATAGGCGTACGGCCAGAACACCGGGCCGACAAAGCCGAGTACAAACCCGAAGACGAAATGATGGTGGCGGTGCCGCCAACCCCAGTCGCGCCCCCAATTCGACTGCGCGAAGTTTCCGCGGAATGTCGATTGGGTCAAAGATCGGGTCGCCGGGTCACGCGACGACAGGTTGGCAAGCGCTGTATTGCGCAAGATGGGGGACCCGCCGGTGTAGTGCATCTGCAGGTGAGCGGTCTTCGGCGTGTTGAGCGTGATCGCGGCAGCATTGCCGGTAACTTTGCCGGCGCCGGTCGAAGTTCCTCGCTGTTTCTCGCCGCCCGCGATCGAAGTGCTCACACTTTTTTGGCTCACACCTTTTTGGGTCTTTTGGGTCGCAAGCTTTTGGCTTCCAAGTCTTTGGTTCGCGGACTTTTGGTTCACCAACTTTTGGTTGGCGGTTGGGCCGACATTATGCCGAGCGAGCGCAGTTGGCTGGCGTGGGGCGACTGGCCGGCTAAGTCGATTTGGCGTTGCCAAGCGGGTGTTAGGGTGCGGTGCAGCAACGTGCGGCGTCCGCGGCGTTGACGCAAAGCGAGGCGCCGTGCGCTGAGGAGCCGCAAAATGCGCGGCAGGGGCGCTCGGCGCCGAAATATGTGGGGCTGGCGCAGAAATACGCGGAGCCGCGGAAAAGCCACCGCCTCCGCCCCCGCCGCCATGCGGAGCGGCGGAAAAGCCGCCACCTCCACCTCCACCCCCGCCGCCTACGTGTCGCTGCTGTTGCGCACTTGCGGCGGTTGTAAGTGCAGTGGAAATGAGAAGGAAAGCTGCAAGCGTGCCAATCTTCGGACGCATGGATTTCGAGCTCCACATCGCGCCCCATTGCTAAAACGCGCAAGTGCAATGAGAGTTTCAAAGGACTTGCCGTCGCCGGGCGTGCTTTGCGGTCTCGCAGCGCACATTGTTGGTGATGCAAGCTGCGGTTATGCATCGAAGATGCGTTGGCGGTCCTCCCCACCGCTTCGCGGGGTGAGGGGAATAGACGCCGCGTAAGCCTCAAACCGCCGGTGAGGCGCCGCCAAACAATCTCGGCATCAGCCGTCCCCGCGTACGCAGCGTCCATTGCGCCAGCCGGTCGAGATAAAGGTAAACGACCGGCGTCGTATAAATGGTCAGGAGCTGACTGATCACGAGTCCGCCCATAATGGCGATGCCGAGCGGCCGGCGAATCTCGCTGCCGTTGCCGAAGCTCAGAGCCAAAGGCATCGCGCCAAGAATGGCGGCGCTCGTCGTCATCATGATCGGGCGGAAGCGTAAGCGGCAGGCTTGGTAGATCGCATCGTACGAACTGAGATTTTCGGCGCGTTTCGCCTCGATGGCGAAATCGATCATCATGATCGCATTCTTTTTGACGATGCCGATCAGTAAAATCACCGCGATCAGGCCGATAATGTCGAACTCGGTATGAAACAGCATCAGCGCGAGCAGCGCGCCGACGCCGGCCGACGGCAGAGTGGAGAGTATCGTGATCGGATGGATATAGCTCTCGTACAGCACGCCCAAAAGTATATAGACCGCAGCGATCGCGGCGACGATGAGTACAGGCTCATTGTTGAGCGATTGCTGGAAGATCTGCGCGGTGCCGGCGAGGTTGCCATGGATCGAACCCGGCATGCCGATTTTCTTGGTTGCATCGCTGATCTCATTCGCCGCTTGGCCGAGCGAAGCTCCGGGCAAGAGATTGAACGAGATCGTCGCGGCGACAAACAAGCCCTGATGACTGACCGACAGCGGTGCGTTGCCGGAATTGTAATGCGCAATCGCGGCGAGCGGGATCATTTTTTCCATCGCGGTCGAGACTGCAGCGCCGGAAGAGGCGGCCCCGCGGCCTCGATTGGCCAGCGCATTGATCGCGGCATTGCGCGCCGCATTGTTGTTTGCGGCCTCAGCCGCCGTTGCGCTCGCCGTGGCGGCCGAACTCGCCGTTCCGGAATTTGTCGCCGTGACGGTGCCCAGTGGCAGATTCGACAGCGCCGTCCCCGAGGCGGA
>CATPBC010000295.1 GCA_955652195.1 uncultured Xanthobacteraceae bacterium
AATTCGCCGACGAACGTTCAGCCGGTGTTCGATTCGATCGCAGAGAGTGCGGTGAGGCTGTGCAGCGGTCAATTTTCTTTCGTGGTGCGGTTTAATGGCAAGGTCATGGATTTTGCCAGCAGTTTTGGTTTAAGCGAAGAAGGACTGGATGTTTTTCGCAGCATGATGCCAATGCCGCCTAGCGAGGACACCACCGTCGGCCGCGCGATTTTACGCCGCGCGGTCGTAGAGATACCAGACGTCAAGACTGATGACGCGTATGGACCGCAAGGGCAAGATCTCGCCCGAACTGTCACTTATCAAAGCATTGTAGCGGTACCGTTGCTTCACGAAGGCAATCCGATTGGAGCGATTGCAGTTGGTCGTGCCAATGCCGGATCTTTCCCCGAGCGCCAAATCGCGCTGCTCCAAGCTTTTGCCGATCAGGCGGTGATCGCGATCCGAAATGTACGCTTGTTCGATGAGGTGCAGGCGCGCACGGAGGAGCTGTCCGAGTCGCTACAGCAGCAAACCGCCACCGCCGACGTGCTGAAGGTCATCAGCCGCTCAACCTTCGATCTGCAGACCGTGCTGCAAACGCTTATTGAGTCAGCGGGGCGTCTTTGCGAGGCCGACAAGGCCACTATTACCCGCCAGAAGGGTGGTGTGTTCTTTCGCGCCGAAGCTTACGGCTTCTCCCGCGAATTCATGGATCATGTCAAAGATATCCCAATCGAGCCTGAACGAGGCTCAGCATCCGGGCGCGCGCTACTCGAAGGCCGAGTGGTTCATATCTCGGACGTAAAGGCTGATCCGGAATATACCTTAGTCGAGGCGCAGAGATTAGGCGATTACCGAACGGTTCTCAGCGTCCCAATGCTGCGCGAGGGCATTCCGATCGGCGTAATGTCGCTGACGCGGTCCGAAGTCAGGCCATTCACTGAAAAGCAGATCGAACTGGTTTCGACCTTTGCCGACCAGGCGGCGATTGCGATCGAGAACGTACGGCTGTTCGACGAAATCCAGGACAAGAGCCGGCAGCTTGAAGAGGCGAGCAAACACAAGTCGCAATTCCTCGCCAATATGAGCCACGAGCTGCGCACGCCGCTCAATGCCATCCTCGGCTACACCGAGTTGATGGCGGACGGCGCCTATGGCGAGCCGTCGGAAAAGATGGCCGCAGTGCTCAAGCGTCTGGAAAGCAACGGCCGACATCTGCTCGGCCTAATCAATGACGTGCTCGATCTGTCGAAGATCGAGGCCGGCCAGCTCGCGCTCGATCTCGCCGATTACACAGTTGAGGACATTGCGCATAACGTCCGCAGCACGCTTGAACCCTTGGCTACCGACAAAAAGCTCGCGTTTAAGCTCGACCTTGCGTCCGAATTGCCGCCAGGCCGCGGCGACGGGCGCCGCCTGACGCAGGTCCTGATCAATCTGGTTGGCAATGCCATCAAGTTCACCGATGCGGGGGAAGTCGCCATTAAGGCCGAAGCAAATAATGGCTCATTCCATGTATCGGTGCGTGATACCGGTCCGGGCATTTCGGCGGCCGATCAATCCAAGCTGTTTCAGGAGTTTCAGCAGGCCGATAATTCGATTACGCGCAAGAAGGGTGGGACCGGTTTGGGGCTGGCGATCTCGAAGCGAATCATCGAGATGCATGGCGGACGAATTTGGATCGATTCAACTATCGGCCAAGGCTCGACGTTTTCGTTTACGGTACCGGTTCGCGTTGAGCGCCAAGGGGAATCAGGGGAGGCCACATGAGTAAGCGCATTCTCGTGGTGGAGGACCAGCCCGACAATCGGCAGATCATTCGCGATATGCTTGCTGATACCGGTTATGAAATCAGCGAGGCCGAGAATGGCGAGGCGGCGCTCGCGGCAATCGCAAAACAGCGGCCCGATCTCATTCTGATGGACATCCAATTGCCGATCATGGATGGTTATGCCGCTACGCGACGCATCAAAGCCGATCCCAGTCTGCGATCGATTCCCGTCATCGCCGTCACCTCTTATGCGCTCAGCGGCGAGGATAAGAAGGCGCGGGAGGCGGGTTGCGATGATTACGTCCCCAAACCTTACAGCCCGCGTCAATTGCTGGCGAAAATTCGCCAGTATTTGAGTTGATGAGCTCCGCTTAGATCGCAAGCACGGTACGGCCGACCACCTGACCGGCACGCAAATCGTCGAGTGCGGCTTGCGCCTGGTCGAGCGGCCGCGCATGCGTCGGTATCGGCGCAATTTTCCCGGAGCGTGCCAGCCCGATAAGTTCGCGCGCTTGCGCCAACGTGCCTGTCAACGTGCCCTCGATGGTGATGGCTTTAATCGCGATCATGGCGGCGGGAATCGAGAAACTACCGCCGAGGAGGCCGCTGACAATGACCTTGCCGCCACGCGCGAGAACGCCGGTCGAGAATTGCAGCGACTTGTCCGAGCCGACAAAATCACAAACGGCAAATAAACCGCCGCCGGTTGCCGTCAGGATCGCTTTGCGTGTTTGCGGATCGGCCGGATCGAAGGCTTGCGCCGCCCCGGCCTCGAGCGCCGCCTTTCGTTTTTCGGCATCGATGTCGGCAACGAGCGGCGGCTGGCGAAACAGCGCGTGAGCCAGCGCCAGACCCATCATGCCAACGCCGCCGAGGCCGACCAACAGGACCGGCCCGCGCTCGGCATACGTGGTCAGCCGCTTGAGGGCGGCATAGGCCGTTAGCCCGGAGCACATCAGCGGCCCGGCAAAACTCGGCGCCAGTGGTGCATAGTCGAGCAGGTAGCGCGGATGCGGCACTAGAACGTAGGTCGCAAAACCGCCGTCAACCGCAACACCGAGATGGTGATGCGCGGCACACATGTTCTCTTCGCCGGCCCGGCAAGCCGCGCAAGCGCCGCAGCCGATCCAAGGATAAACGGCAACTTGCCGGCCGATGAGTGCGCCCTCGGCGCTTTCCCCAGCCGCTTCAATGACACCCGCGATCTCGTGGCCAAGTGTAAATGGCAAGGCGCGATCCTTAGTGATGTCGAGCCGCCTGTCGCCGCCCAGCGCGAAATAGCCATCCTGCACATGCAGATCCGAATGACAGACGCCGCAGCACGTCACGCGCACCAGCACTTCGCTGCCGCGCGGCGCCGGACGGTCGGCCGTTGTTTCGCTCAAGGGCTGGCCATAGGCGACGAGGGACTGCCGGCGAAACTTGCTCATGGCATTTTATCGCCCGCTGGGACTTGCTTTTCAATCGGGCTAGAGCGGGATGAGATTTCGTCGAATCGTTATCCCGCTCTAGCTTTTTGTTTGAGCATGATCTTTTCCGAAAACCGGTCGCCACTTTTCGGGATCATGCTTTGGGATGATCGCGCTAATCGCGGAGAATCCGCGCCAGCAACGCGAACTGCTCGACCGAAACCTCTTCGGCGCGCACCGTCGGATCGAGCCCGGCCGCCTCGATCAACTCTGATGTGTTTGTGCCTAGCGAGCGCAAGCTCTGACGCAGCATTTTGCGCCGCTGCCCGAATGCCGCTTGTGTCACCGCCTCGAGCATGGCGGGATCGCACGGCAGCGGCGGGGTGCGCGGTACCAGCCGCACCAGG
>CATPBC010000296.1 GCA_955652195.1 uncultured Xanthobacteraceae bacterium
CCGCGCGTCGCAAAGGTGACCGACAGCACGGTTACGGCGATAACGAGCGCGAGGATGACCATGCCGGTGGCGACCGCGGTCTCCGCCATGGTGCGCATGCGATCGATCCAGCCGCGATGATCGTCGAGGCTGGCGGCAGGCGCCTGTGCCGCAAGCGCTTTGCGCAGATCGGCGAAGTTGGGAGTTGCGCCGGGCAGGAGCTTGACCACGATGATGCGCGGGATGGGCAAGCCGCTGAGCGCAAGCCCGGAGCCAAGCCACGGCTCGACGAGCTCTGCGGATTCCTGCCTAGTATAGGCGCGCACATCGCTTACGCCTGTGGTGTCGCGCGCGATCGCAGCGGCGGCGGTCACGTCGGCATCCAGATCGCGTCCGGAAACGGGACGAACCTGGATGGTTACTTCGCGCGCCACGTCGGACTGCCAATCGCTGGCGGCATCGACCACCAGCATCGCCGTGCCGGTCGCCAGTGTCGCCAGGAAAGTCATGATGGCGACCACTGCGGTCAGCGAACGGCCGGCGATCGAATCGCTTGGCACGATCGGTGCCGAAGCCTGATGCGCCGCGCTGTCCGGCGCGACCTCGTCTTCGGGCCAGGATTCCGACACGGTATCGAAGGGCTCACTCGTAGACATGCAATCGCCCCTCGTGCAGGACCAGGCGGCGGGCGTCGTATTCGTCCATCAGCGCGATGTCGTGGGTGGCAATGACGACCGAGGTGCCCGATCTGTACAGTTCGATGAACAGGCGCAGCAGCCGTTGACCGAGATTGGGATCGACATTGCCGGTCGGCTCATCGGCGAGCAGCAGCTGGGGGCGGGCAATGACCGCGCGGGCTATGGCCGCGCGTTGCTTCTCACCTCCCGAAAGCACTGGCGGCAATGCGTCCATGCGCTCGCCCAGGCCGACCCATTGCAAGAGTTCGATAACTTCGCTGCGATAGGAATCCTCCTCTTTGCCGAGGACGCGAAACGGCAGCGCGACGTTTTCATATGTGGTCAGATGATCAAGCAGGCGGAAATCCTGAAATACGATGCCGATGCGGCGGCGCAGCGTGGCGCGGTTATCCTTGGTCAGCGTCGTGATATCCTGATTGAACATCGAAATCAGGCCGCGCGTCGGCTTGAGCGATAGAAACAACAGGCGCAGCAGTGAGGTTTTACCGGCCCCGGAAGGCCCCGTGAGAAACTGAAACGAGTTGCTGTCAATATGGAAGCTCAGGTCGCGCAGGACCTCGGCGCCGAAGCCATAGCGCAAGCCGACATTTTCAAATCGGATCACGCGGCCCTCCGCAACGCCCGCATGGTGATTCGCCCCGCTACCCGCAATCTAACACCGGCTGCAACTTAGCGCTGGCGGCGGCCCGAAAACGCAGGGTCGGCTTGGTTTTCAATTCCTTAACGGACCGACTGCTAGCCTTGCAGACGGTCCGCGCCTGTCGAGTCGCCGATGCTCATCGCCTGTCCGAACTGCGGTACATCTTATGGCGTCGAGATGGCAACCCTGCGGCCGCCCCGCGGCTGGACCCGCCAGGTGCGTTGCCACCGCTGCCGTTGCGTCTGGCAAGCGGAACTCTCCCATGCCGACAAGCTCGTGGTTGCGGCCAACGCGGTGGCCCCGGTGCGACGGGCGATGGCTGCGGCGGCGCAAGCCGCTGCCCAGCCGGCTGACTACGCAGCTGACTATGCCGAAGCACGGCTACAGCCGTTTGAACGCGCCACCGCGCTGCTGGCGAATGAACTCGAAGCTGCGACGATTAGATCCGAACAGGAGCCGATCTCGCGCGAGCGTTTGCATCCTATGCCTACCGCGATCGAACTGTGTGCCGCGGCCGTCGCCGAGTTTCTCGGCACCATCGCAGCTCGCGTCGCTCGCTCCTATTCGCGCGTGAGGCGGAAAGATTGGCGCCTGCAAGACTGGAGCCTGCAAGACTGGAGCCTGCAAATCGCGCGCCTGCAAGTCTCGCGCCTGCAAGTCTCGCGCCTGCAAGTCTCGCGCCTGCAAGTCTCGCGGTTACAGCTCATCATCGCCGGGCTGATCCTCGCCGATGCGGCGATCATCGGTTGGCGCACCGACCTGGTCTGGGCCATGCCGCAGACCGCATCTTTCTATGCCGAACTCGGTTTGCCGGTAAACGTTCGCGGGGTTCAGTTCGAGGCGGTCACTACCGCGGCCGAGCGGCATGACGGCGAGCCCATCCTCATCGTCAAGGGTGAGATCGGCAACGGCACAAACAACCTTCAAGCAGTGCCGCATTTGCGCTTCGCCGTCCGCAACCTGCAGCGTCAGGAGATATATTCCTGGACCGCCGCGCCGGCGCGGC
This sequence comes from uncultured Xanthobacteraceae bacterium, assembly GCA_955652195.1. Classification (GTDB taxonomy): domain Bacteria; phylum Pseudomonadota; class Alphaproteobacteria; order Rhizobiales; family Xanthobacteraceae; genus BOG-931. The sequence goes on from CATPBC010000296.1 coordinate 2,324, forward strand.
GAAGTTTGGCTCCCGGCGAGACGCTAGCATTTCGTAGTGAACTTGCGTTGCCGCCGCCAGATACGCGCGACGTTGTGGTCCGGTTCCTCGATCGCGACGATAGCCTTTGAAGCCTTGCGGAGGCTCAAGTCTCATCCGAAACGGCGTAAGGACGCGGTAACGGCGCGTCCGGCAGACCCGGATGGGCGCGGCCGAAATCCGGCGCCGGCGAATCCTGACCTATTTCGACGATGCCGCGGCGGATCGCGCGAGTTCGGGCAAAATGCTCGAACAAAGCTTCGCCGTCGCCGCGACGGATCGCGCGCGTCAATTGCGATAGATCTTCGTTGAATGTGCCAAGCATTTCCAGCACTGCATCCTTGTTGGCGAGAAATACGTCGCGCCACATGGTCGGATCGGACGCGGCAATGCGAGTAAAATCGCGAAAGCCGCCGGCGGAAAACTTGAGCACTTCGGAACGCGTCACTTCAGCGAGTTCGTCGGCGGTGCCGACGATCGTATAGGCGATCAGATGTGGCAGGTGGCTGGTGATCGCCAGCACCAAATCGTGGTGTTCCGGCGACGCCATGGTTTCGACATTGGCGCCGAGCATCCGCCAGAAGGCGGCAAGCTTGTCGACGGCGGCGGCATCGGTGCCCTCGGGTGGCGTGAGAATGCACCAGCGGCCGACGAAGAGTTCGGCGAAGCCGGCATCGGGTCCGGAATGCTCGGTTCCGGCGACCGGATGCGCCGGCACGAAATGCACGCCGGGCGGCAAGTGCGGAGCCATGTCGCGCACGATGGCGGTCTTGACCGAACCGACATCGGAGACGATTGCGCCGCGCTTAAGCTGCGGGGCAATCTCTTTGGCGATTTCACCACAGACGCCGACTGGCGCGCAGACGATGACGAGATCGGCGCCGGTGGCCGCGGCGCCGTTGCTCTCGACTACCTGGTCGGCGAGACCGAGCTCGGCGACGCGCCGGCGCGTCGCCGCCGTTCGCGCGGTGGCGACGATCTCACGCACCGCGCCCTGCGCGCGCGCCGCCCGTGCGATCGACGAGCCGATCAGGCCAACGCCGATCAGCGCGAGGCGGTTAAACAATGGCGTTGGCTGTGCCACAAACCTCTCCGCGCCCGCAGAGTGCTCCCTCGTCCTTCCGATTGAGGGAGCGGGGTACTCGCGTGCATTATGATTGCCCCAAAAAATCTTTGAGCGCCGCAACGACGAGGCGGTTCGCTTCCTCGGTGCCCACACTCATCCGCAGCGCGTTCGGCAGCTTATAGGCGGCCGTCTGCCGCAAGATCAGCCCGCGCGCCGTAAGGAAGGCGTCGGCGTCTTTGGCCGTGCGCCCCTTGGTGTCCGGAAAATGGATCAGCAAAAAGTTGGCGACGCTCGGCGTCGCTTTCAGGCCGAGCTTGCCGATTTCCTGCGTCAGCCAATCGAGCCAGCGCGTATTGTGCTCGCGCGAGCGTTCCTGATGCGCGATGTCCTCGATCGCAGCGATGCCAGCGGCAATCGCCGGCCCGCTGACGTTGAACGGGCCGCGAATGCGGTTGACCGCATCGACGATATGCGCCGGCGCGAACATCCAGCCGAGCCGCAGCGCCGCCAGCCCATGAATTTTCGAGAATGTGCGGCACATGACGACATTATCCGATGTCGCGACCAGTTCGATGCCCGCCTCATAGTCGTTGCGCCGGACATATTCGGCGTAAGCGGCATCGATCACCAGAATGACGTTAGCCGGCAGCCCGCGGTGCAGGCGCCTGATCTCGTCGAACGACAGGCAGGTGCCGGTCGGATTATTCGGATTGGCGAGGAAGACGAGTTTCGTCTTCTTAGTCACCGCGGCCAGAATCGCATCGACATCGGCAGTGTAATCCTTTTCCGGCGCGACGACGGGTTTTGCGCCCGCGCCGAGCGTCACGATCGGATAGATCAGGAAGCCATGGGTGGTGTGAATCGCCTCGTCGCCGTCGACGAGATAGGCATGCGCCAGAAGGTGGAGCAGATCGTCGGAGCCTGCGCCGGCGACGATGCGGTCGGGGTCGAGCCCGAAGGCTCGCCCGATCGCCTCGCGCAAATCGCTGGCCGAACCATCGGGGTAGTCTTCGAGGTGATCCGCCCAAGCCTTGTAGGCGGCGATCGCGCGCGGGCTCGGCCCAAGCGGCGTCTCGTTCGACGACAGCTTGAATACCTTGGCCGCCCCCGGCGCGCTGCTCTTGCCAGGCACGTAGGCGTCAATATCGAGCACGCCGGGGCGAGGTTGGGGACGCGCGCTGTTCATTATCTTGTACACCTCGAAGCTCTCATGATTCCTTCCCATGAAAGGGGACACGGCCAGCGGCTCGCTGCGCTCGCCTTCCTGCCTCTTTTCGGGGGCAAGGGCCGGCTTATTGCGGGATCGTATAGCGGGTCGCGTGGCTGCCGACGAGGGCCGAGGAGCGGATCGAGGCGCCAATCTTAACAAGCGCGGCGGAGACCTCATGGATACCGCCGGTTGGGACGGATATGAGGAGCGCCGCCCCATCGAAGGCGCGATCGGGGACGGCAATGACGTCGGCGAGTTCGGCCAAAGCCTGCACCGCCCCGGCGCTCCAGCCGGAAACCCGCATGCTCCAGACTTCGGTTTCCGTCACCATGGCGTCTGCCGCGACGCGGGAAATCACAAAGACCGGCAGCGCGGCCGGATGGTTGGGGCGCTCGACAAAAGGCAGCCGCGCGATGACCTTCGGGGCACTGGTGAATTCCAGCGCTGTCCACCACGGCCCGGCGTCGGCGATGGCGAAAGCCGGGACAAGGCCGAGATCGCCTTTGGATCCGCTAACTGCCTCGACCACCGTCGCGGCGCCCATATGCGGCACGAACGGCACGGTGAAACCAAAATGAAAACGCGCCGAATCCCGCATCAAGGCGTCCCCCGCCGAGAGGTCGGCATGGACCGCGAACGGCGCTTGCACATAAGTGAAGGTCGAGATGATGACGCGCCAGATGCTTTCGGCGGTGTCGAGCGGCAGACTGCCGTGATGCCGCCGCACCAGGCGGCGCATCATGTCGGCCTCGCGCGCCGGACGGAACGCGGAGCCGGTCTCTTCCGTCTTCTTTACCGCGATCAGCTGGTCGATGATCTCGCCGCGTTCGATCAGGAGCTCGTGCATCGCCGCATCGATGCGATCGATATCGCGTCGCAGATCGGCGAGCGACGGTATGGTTTTGCGCGTCGATTTCGCCATAGCTCACGTCCTGAAGGCTGACGTCCTGATGGCTCAGGTCCTGTTCCGCCCATTTGATAGGTGTCGTTAAGGCCGAAATCAAAGAAAACATTGACTCCGCGGCGAAGGGGCCTATTTACGCCGGTTTGACCGCCCCAATGGCAGTCCGCCGCAATGCGGCATTTCAGGATGCATCGATGGCCGATATCGGCGCCACGCTCGATCTCGCCGACCGCACGCGCGAAGCGGACGATCCGCATTCGCCGGTCGTGCGCTTTGGCGTGCACAAGCCGCTGCGCCTCGATGCTGGCGTCGATTTTGCTCCGCTGCAGATCGCCTATCAGACCTACGGCACGCTCAACGCCGCGCGCAGCAATGCGGTTCTCATCTGCCACGCGCTGACCGGCGACCAGCATCTCGTCAACGACCACCCGGTGACCGGCAAACCCGGCTGGTGGGAGACCATGGTCGGACCGGGCAAGCCGATCGACACCGAGCGTTATTTCGTCATCTGCCCGAATGTGGTCGGCGGCTGCATGGGCACGTCGGGACCGGCCTCGACCAATGCGGCAACCGGCATGCCTTGGGGTCTCGATTTCCCGGTCATTACGGTGCGCGACATGGTGCGCGCCCAGGCGATGTTGCTCGATCATCTCGGTATCGAATCGGTGTTCGCGGTGGCGGGCGGCTCGATGGGCGGCATGCAGGTGCTGCAATGGGCCGCGAGCTATCCGCAGCGCGTATTCGCGGCGCTGCCGATCGCCGCTTCAACCCGGCATTCGGCGCAGAACATCGCCTTTCACGAGGTCGGCCGCCAGGCCGTCATGGCGGATCCGGACTGGCGCGCCGGACGATATTTCGCCGAAGGCACTAATCCGCGGCGCGGCCTCGCCGTCGCGCGCATGGGCGCGCACATCACCTATCTTTCGGATGCGGCTCTGCACCGCAAATTCGGCCGCCGCTTCCAGAATCGCGACAATCCGACATTCTCGTTCGATGCCGACTTTCAGGTGGAATCCTATCTGCGCCACCAGGGCATCACATTCGTCGAACGCTTCGACGCGAACTCATATCTCTATCTGACGCGGGCGATGGACTATTTCGATCTCGCCGGCGATTACGATGGCGTGGTGGCGGAAGCGTTCCGCGGCGCGCCGACGCGCTTCTGCGTCATCTCCTTCACCAGCGACTGGCTGTTTCCGACCTCCGAGTCGCGCGCCATCGTGCATGCGCTCAATGCCGCCGGCGCGCGGGTCTCGTTTGCCGAAATCACGACCGATAAAGGCCACGACGCGTTCCTGCTTGAAGAGCCGGAATTGTTCGCGATCGTGCGTGGATTCCTCGAGGGCGCCGCCAAGGCGCGCGGGCTGCCGGCGCGGTGAAAATGCTGTCGCGACTGAAATACGATCTGACCATGGCGGAGGCCGCCCGCGGGCCGGGCGGCTCGCGCGTCGACTTGCTCGTTGTCGCCGACATGGTACAGCGCGGCGCGCGCGTGCTCGACGTCGGCTGCGGCGACGGCGAATTGCTGCGGCTTCTCGAAAGCCGCGGCGTCGACGGCCGCGGCATCGAACTGTCGCGCGAGGGCGTCAACGAATGCGTCGCCAAAGGCCTTGCCGTCGTCCAGGGCGACGCCGACACCGACCTGGAGGATTATCCGGACGACGCCTTCGATTACGTCATCCTGTCGCAGACTTTGCAGGCGACGCGCCGGCCGCGCGCGGTGCTCGAGCATATGTTACGCATCGGCCGGCACGGCATCGTGTCGTTTCCGAATTTCGGCCATTGGCGCATTCGTCTGCAGATATTCTTCGGCGGCCATATGCCGCGCACGGAAAACCTGCCCTATGCCTGGTACGAAACGCCGAACATCCATTTCTGCAGCATCAAGGATTTTCGCGAATTGTGCCGCGCCGTCGGCGCCAAGATGGAGCAGGCGGTCGCACTCAATCCCTGGGGCGGCCGCATGCGGCTGAAAATGCCGTGGTGGTTCTGGAATCTATTTGGCGAACAGGCGGTCTTTTTGCTCAGCCGGCAGAATTAGCTCAGCCGGCAGGTTTAGGACCCTGGTCATTGCGAGGAGCGATAGCGACGAAGCAATCCAGAGTCACAACGCGCACTGGATTGCTTCGCTGCGCTCGCAATCACGATCCTATATAATGTCCGCCAATCCCGCCTTGCCCGTGTCACACGTGCGTATGACACGTGAAGTTCGGGCCCGTAGCTCAATGGTCAGAGCTAGCGGCTCATAACCGCTTGGTTGGAGGTTCGAGTCCTCCCGGGCCCACCATCCTGCTTCGCGCGCCGCGCTTCGCTATACTGAGCGGAACAACCACCGCCGCAGGAGAGAGCGCCGATGCGACCGTTCGAGGGAATCCGCGTAATCGACGTCACCCACGTTCTGGCCGGCCCTTTCGCCACCTATCAGCTCGCCGTCCTGGGCGCTGACGTCATCAAGGTCGAGCATCCCGACGATCCGGATCAAAGCCGCGGCGTTGGCGCGGACAAGGAGCTTAACCGCCGCAAGATGGGC
>CATPBC010000297.1 GCA_955652195.1 uncultured Xanthobacteraceae bacterium
ATACCATTCTCAATCAAAAATCGTTGAATGCGTCCGGGGACGAGAAGATCAAGCTTTATTGCGTGTATGTCGCGATCGGACAGAAGCGCTCCACGGTCGCGCAATTCGTCAAAGTCCTGGAGGAAAACGGCGCGCTCGATTATTCGATTGTCGTCGCGGCGACCGCTTCGGATCCGGCGCCGATGCAATACCTGGCGCCGTTCGCCGGCTGCGCCATGGGCGAATATTTCCGCGACAACGGCATGCATGCGGTGATCATTTACGATGACCTTTCCAAGCAGGCGGTCGCCTATCGTCAGATGTCGCTGTTGCTGCGGCGCCCACCGGGCCGCGAGGCTTATCCCGGCGACGTGTTCTATCTGCATTCGCGGCTGTTGGAACGCGCGGCGAAGATGAATGACGACTACAAGGCCGGCTCGCTCACCGCGCTGCCGGTGATCGAGACGCAGGCGAACGACGTCTCGGCCTATATTCCGACCAACGTGATTTCGATCACCGACGGCCAGATCTTTCTCGAAACCGATCTGTTCTATCAGGGCATCCGGCCGGCAGTGAATGTCGGGCTTTCGGTGTCGCGGGTCGGCTCGGCGGCGCAGACCAAGGCGATGAAAAAGGTCGCCGGCCGCATCAAAGGCGAGCTCGCGCAATACCGCGAAATGGCGGCGTTCGCGCAATTCGGCTCCGATCTCGACGCCACCACCCAGCGGCTCCTCAATCGCGGCGCGCGGCTGACCGAACTGCTCAAGCAGCCGCAATTCTCGCCGCTGCGCATGGAGGAGCAGGTCTGCGTCATCTATGCCGGCGTCAACGGCTATCTAGATCCGCTGCCGGTCGAGCGGGTGCGCGCCTTCGAGGAGGGGCTGCTTGGACTGCTGCGCAGCCAGCATGCGGAGATCCTCGCGGCTGTCCGCGACTCGCGCGATCTGGACGATGCCACGGGCAGTAAGCTCAAGAATGTCGTCGAAAAATACGCCAAGACCTTCGCGTGATGACTAAGACACAAACTATTCGCCGTCACCTTGAGGTGCGAGCAGCGCGAGCCTCGAAGGGCGACGGCTCGCGCCGCGCATCCTTCGAGGGCCGCGGAGCTTGTCATCTGGCCGGCCACTTTCGGGCCGGACCCGTTGGCGGCCACCTCAGGATGACGGAATAGAGATCGCCATGCCGTCGCTCAAAGACCTCCGCAACCGAATCGCCGCGACCAAGGCGACGCAAAAGATCACCAAGGCCATGCAAATGGTGGCGGCATCGAAGCTGCGCCGCGCGCAGGCCACGGCCGAGGCGGCGCGGCCCTATGCCAGCCGGATGGACACAGTGCTCGGCAATATCGCGGCTTCGGTCGCCGCACTCGACAATGCGCCACGGCTTCTACGCGGCACCGGCAGCGATCAGAGACATCTCCTGCTTGTCTGCACCGCCGAACGCGGTCTATGCGGTCCGTTCAATTCCGCCATCGTGCGGCTGGCGCGAGAGCGTGCTGCGGCGCTCGCCGCCGAGGGCAAGGAGGTCAAGTTCTTTTGCGTCGGTCGCAAAGGCTATGACCAGCTGCGCCGGACCTTTCCCAGGCAGATCGTCGAAATGGTCGACCTTCGTTCGGTCCGCGCCTTGCACTTCGAGCATGCCGAAGGCATTGCCGAGAAAATCGTCGCGCTGTTCGACAAATCCGAATTCGATGTCTGCACCTTGTTCTTCTCGCGCTTCCGCTCGGTGATCGCGCAGGTTCCGACTGCACAGCAGATCATCCCGCCGGTCTTCGAGCAAAAATCCACCGATGCTCTCGGCGGAGCGATCTATGAATTCGAGCCCGAGGCCGAGGACATCCTCAATGATCTATTGCCGCGCAATCTCGCGGTGCAGATCTTCCATGCGCTGCTTGAAAATGCCGCCTCGTTCTACGGCGCGCAGATGTCGGCGATGGATAACGCGACGCGAAATGCTGGCGACATGATCCGGCGTCAAACGCTGTTCTACAACCGCACGCGCCAAGCGATGATCACCAAGGAATTGATTGAGATCATCTCCGGCGCCGAGGCGCTGTAACGAGATAAAAACCAGGAATTATTAAACCAGGACTCTTGCCACTTACGAACTCTTGCAGGGATTTAGTTATGGCCCAATCCGTCGGACGCATCACCCAAGTCATCGGCCCCGTGGTCGACGTGCACTTCGAGGATCGTCTGCCCGCGATCCTCAATGCATTGGAAACTGATAATCAGGGCAATCGTCTGGTGCTCGAAGTCGCCCAGCATCTCGGCGAATCGACGGTCCGCACCGTCGCGATGGATTCGAGCGAGGGTCTGGTGCGCGGCCAGAAAGTAACCGATACCGGGCAACCCATTTCCGTCCCGGTGGGTCCCGGCACGCTCGGCCGCATCATGAATGTGATCGGCGAGCCGGTGGACGAAGCCGGCCCGATCAAAGGCGTTGAAATACGCGCCATCCATCAGCCGACGCCGAGTTACACCGAGCAGTCGACCGAGGCGCAAATCTTGGCGACCGGAATCAAGGTCGTCGATCTTCTGGCGCCCTATGCCAAAGGCGGCAAGGTCGGCTTGTTTGGCGGCGCCGGCGTCGGCAAGACGGTGATCATTCAAGAGCTGATCAACAACATCGCGAAGGCCCACGGCGGCTATTCGGTATTCGCCGGCGTCGGCGAGCGCACGCGCGAGGGCAACGACCTCTACCATGAAATGATCGAGTCCAAGGTCAACAAGGACCCGAAGGAAGGTTCGGTCGAAGGCTCCAAATGCGCGCTGGTCTATGGCCAGATGAACGAGCCGCCAGGGGCGCGCGCCCGGGTCGGGCTGACCGGCTTGACGGTCGCCGAATATTTCCGCGATCAGGGCCAGGACGTGCTGTTCTTCGTCGACAACATTTTCCGCTTCACGCAAGCGGGCTCGGAAGTATCGGCGCTGCTTGGCCGTATTCCCTCAGCGGTCGGCTATCAGCCGACGCTGGCAACAGACATGGGCGCGCTGCAGGAGCGCATCACCACGACGACCAAGGGTTCGGTCACGTCGGTCCAGGCGATCTATGTGCCCGCCGATGACCTCACCGATCCAGCGCCGGCGACATCTTTCGCGCATCTTGACGCCACCACCGTGCTGTCGCGCTCGATTGCGGAGAAGGGCATCTATCCAGCCGTCGATCCGCTCGATTCGACCTCGCGCATGTTGTCGCCGCTGATCGTCGGCGAGGACCATTATCAGGTTGCGCGGCGCGTGCAGCAGATTTTGCAACGCTACAAGGCACTGCAGGACATCATCGCCATTCTGGGCATGGACGAGCTGTCGGAAGAAGACAAATTGACGGTGGCGCGCGCGCGCAAGATCGAGCGGTTCTTGTCGCAGCCCTTCCATGTCGCCGAAGTCTTCACCGGCACGCCCGGGGTGTTCGTCGAGCTTGCCGACACCATCCGCGGCTTCCAAGGCCTGTGTGAGGGCAAATACGATCACCTGCCCGAGGCCGCCTTCTACATGGTCGGCACCATCGAGCAGGCGGTCGAAAAGGGCAAGAAACTCGCCGAGGCGGCGTAGGGCGCAATGGCTGGATTACACTTTGAATTCGTCTCGCCGGAGAACGTGCTGTTCTCCGGTGACGTCGATCAGGTCGATCTGCCGGGGATCGAAGGCGATCTGGGCGTCCTGCCCGGGCATGCGCCGATGGTAACGACGCTACGGCCCGGCGTGGTGACGATCATCCGCGAGGGCCGCCGCGAGGCGGTCGTCGTTGTTGGCGGCTTTGCCGAGATGGGTCCGGCCGGATTGATGGTGCTCGCGGACCGTGCCGAGGCTCGGGAAGATTTCGATCTCCAGTCGCTCGCCAGCGACATCAAGGATGCCGAGGAAGACGTCGCCGACTGCACGGATGACGCGCAGCGCGACAAACTGGTCCGCCGCCTCGATCAATTGCGCGCGCTGCAGGCGGCCTTGGCTCATTAAAGTTTACTTCGCCGCTCCGGCATATTTGGCGAATTCGGCGACCACGCGCTCGTAGACCGCGCGCTTGAACGGCACGATCAGCCGCGAAATGTTTTGCAACGCCTCCCATCGCCACGCGCCGAATTCGGCCTCGTCCGCGCCGGCGGGATGTTCGACATCGATTTCGCTCTCCGCACCGGTAAAGCGCATCGCAAACCACTTTTGCGTCTGTCCGCGATATTTGCCTTTCCACGCCTTACCGATCAGATCGCGTGGGATGTCGTAGCGCAGCCATACCGCAATTTCGCCAAGCCGCTCGACCGAACGAATATTGGTTTCCTCGCGCAGCTCGCGTAGCGCCGCCCGCCACGGGTCTTCGCCCGGATCGATACCGCCCTGCGGCATCTGCCACGAATGCTCAAGATCGACATGCTCCGGCCCATCGATGCGCCGGCCAACGAAGGCACGGCCGTCGCGATTGAGCAGCATCACGCCGACGCAGGGGCGATAGGGGAGATCCTCAAAGCGCATCGTGGAAAGGGGCGCCGACGGCAGAAACTAGCATGATCCCGAAAAGTGGTACCCGGTTTTCGGCGGCTTGTCGCTTGCGTCGCTTCACGTTTTCCTATTGCGGCGAGCGCAATGACGAGCCGCGGCCCGGGCCTGGGCGGTTTGGCTCGTTGCTAGGTTTCGGAGCGGCGACGGAGCCGGTCGTTTCGAGGCTGTTCTGGTCGAGCCGTGCTTCATCAGGAGCGGTCGCCGGGCGCGCCGGTGCCGTAACGACGACTTCTCGCTTCGCGCCAGTTTTGCCGTCAATGATCGTCACCGTCACCGCATTGGTAGTTTTTGTTTGCGGTGCCGGCGATATGATTCCCGCCGCGGCTCGTTCGGCCGAATCCGTCGGAGCGGCCGCTTGCGGGACTGACACAAGCTCCGGCGCCTTTTTCGCGATGCGCAGATCTGCCGGCGCCACCGCGACAGGCTCGCCTCCCGAAGGATCGCGGCCGACCACGGCCCACAACACGAAAAGGCCGAGGAACAGGCCGAGCGCCACCGCGATGATTTGCGCCGCCGGGATGTCGACCGCGCGCCGGCGCTTCCTTGGACCCTGCCCGAGCGGCGCTGTGAGATCATTCGCAGTCATCCGGCATCCCGTCCGTCGAGTCGCGAGCAGATAATTTGCGGCTCTGTTTCTTTGCGGCCCTGTTTCTTGGCGGCTCTGTCCAACACGCCAATCGCTGGGCAATTTTGCAGCATGGCGAATCACGCGAGCCAGCATATCACGCCGTCCATTCACGTCGTCCATGTGGCGGGCCGTAGTTCGGTCGGCCGAAGGTCGGCGGCATTGTTCAGGCCAGACATCGGTACGAGCAAAAAAATCGGGGCGGCACACGGCCGCCCCGGCTTTAATCGACCATCGATTTCGTCAGTTGGGCACTGCCGCTTTCGGATTAGGCGGAAACGCGGCGTTGCTGGCGCTACCGCGCAACAGGTCGAGCGCCATTTTGATTGCTTTGTCGTCCGACTCGTTCGGCGGCACATAGGACTGCGAGCCGGTTTCCTCGGCGCCTTCGGCCTTGAGATGGCCGCGCAGCGATGCTTCGCCTTTCGAATCGGTCTGCGCCTTCAAGTTGTCGGGCACGTCCTGCAGCACCTCGATATCGGGCGAGATGCCCTTGGCCTGGATGGATCGGCCCGCTGGCGTGTAATAGCGCGCGGTGGTCAAGCGCAGCGCGCCATTGCCGGCGCCAAGCGGGATGATCGTTTGCACCGAGCCTTTGCCAAATGACCGCGTGCCGATCAGCGTGGCGCGCTTATGGTCTTGCAGCGCGCCGGCGACGATCTCCGAGGCCGATGCCGAGCCGCCGTTGATCAGCACGATCAGCGATTTGCCCTTGATCAAATCGCCCGGCCGCGCATTGAAGCGCTGCGTCTCCTCGGGATTGCGCCCGCGAGTCGAGACGATCTCGCCTTTTTCCAGGAAGGTGTCGGAGACCGAAATTGCCTGGTCGAGCAAGCCGCCCGGATTGTTGCGCAGATCGAGCACATATCCTTTGACCTTATCGACCCCGAGCTGAGAATTGAGATCGTTGATCGCCGCCTTGAGCCCGTCGGTGGTCTGCTCGTTAAACTGCGTAACGCGGATGTAGCCGATATCGCTGCCTTCGGGATGCCAGCGCACCGATTTCACCCGGATGATGTCGCGAACAATGTTGACCTCGATCGGTTTATCGGCGCCCTTGCGCATAATGGTGAGCTTGATCTTGGTGTTCACCGGACCACGCATCTTGTCGACGGCCTGATTGAGCGTGAGGCCCTGCACGGCTTCGTCGTCGAGATGGGTGATGATGTCATTGGCCATGACACCGGCCTTTGCCGCCGGGGTCTCGTCGATCGGAGCGACGACCTTGACCAGCCCCTCCTCCATCGTGACCTCGATGCCGAGCCCGCCGAACTCGCCGCGGGTCTGCACTTGCATGTCGCGGAAACTCTTCGGATCCATGTAGCTCGAATGCGGATCGAGCCCGGCCAACATGCCGTTGATGGCCGATTCGACGAGCTTGCTGTCCTCCGGCTTCTCGACGTAGTCGGCGCGCACGCGCTCGAAAACGTCGCCGAACAGATTGAGCTCCCGGTAGGTGTCCGAAACCGCCGCTCGCGCCGCCGAGCCCACCAGCAAGGCATGCGGCTGGGTGATCAGCAGCGTCGTCAGAATTCCGGCCAGTGCACCGAGGAAGATCAATGAGGTCTTGCGCATCATCCGCGAACCTTCTCGCTTTCGTTAGTCGCCCACCACGGGCTGGGATCAACCGGAGTACCGTCCCTGCGGAACTCCACATAGAGTACGGGTTGCTTGGGACTGGACGCGCCGGCCGGGGACGCTTGTGATCCGTCACCCATCACCGCTACCGGCTCACCGGTCAGTACGAACTGCCCAAGATCGACGGAAATCCGCTCCATCCCCGCTAGCAGGACATGATAGCCGCCGCCGGCATTAAGGATCAAGAGTTGCCCATAGCTGCGAAACCGGCCGGCGTAAACAACCCAACCGTCGCAGGGCGCGGTGATTTCGCCGCCGGGTCGGGAGGCGATTGAAAGACCTTTTTGAGTTCCGCCTAAGCCATCGGCCCCGCCGAACTCCCGAATGCGGACACCGTTGACCGGCAAGCGCAGACGCCCGCGCAAATCGGCAAACGCGACGGCCGGTGCGAGGCGGCCCGGATCGCTTAAGGCGGCAAGTTCCGGCTGCGTTGCGTCGTTGGCAATAGCTCGGTCGGCGGCGCGAGCCGCGCGCGTCGCGCCGTCGAGCCCTCCTTCCAGTTTCGCGATCAGATCCTTGATGTTTTCGACTTGGCGCGCGAGATCGGCAGCCCGCTGGCGTTCGCCGTTAAGCGACTGCTCGGCGCCCGCCTGCTTTTTCTGGCGCTCGTCGACTAATAGCGCCACGCGCAGCTGTTCGCGGCCGAGTTGATCAAGCTCGCCGGTGAGCCGGTCACGTTGCGCGACGATCTCTTTGCGCACGTCCAACAGAGCGGAGAGGTCACCGGCCAAAGCGTCGGCTTGGGCACGCATTTCCGGCAGGACGGCGCCAAGCGTGATCGCG
>CATPBC010000298.1 GCA_955652195.1 uncultured Xanthobacteraceae bacterium
CGATGCGCTCTTTGGCATAGGAGCTTGCCCGCGCCAGAGCAGCGCGGCCCAGTCCGATTGCTTCGGCGGCGACCAGGATCCGCTCTGGATTAAGCCCGTGCAGGAGATACTCGAAGCCGCGGCCCTCTTCCCCGATCCGGTCCGCGGCAGGCACCGGCAGGCCGTCGATGAACAGCTGGTTGGAGTCGACTGCCTTGCGTCCCATTTTCGCGATCTCGCGCACCTCGACGTAACGCCGATCGAGCGCCGTATAGAACAAGCTGAGACCATCCGTGGATTTGCGGCCGCTGCCGAGCGGCGCGGTGCGCGCCAGGAGCAGCATTTTGTCGGCGACCTGCGCGGTGGAAATCCAAATCTTTGCGCCGCTGATGACATAAATCTCGCCGTGGCGCTCCGCCCGCGTTTTAATCTTGCCGGTCTCGAGCCCGGCATCCGGTTCGGTCACCGCGAAACAGGCCTTTTCCTTGCCGGCGGCGATCGGCGGCAGCATGCGGCGCTTCTGCTCCTCGCTGCCGTAAACCGCGACAGGATTGAGCCCGAAAATGTTCATGTGGATCGCCGAGGCGCCGGACAGGCCGGCGCCTGACGCCGCCACGGCTTGCATCATGACCGCGGCTTCGCTGACGCCGAGGCCCGAGCCGCCGTGGGCTTGCGGAACGCAGACACCGAGCCAGCCATCGGCGGCCATTGCGCGATAAAACTCTTCGGGGAATTGCCCATCGCTGTCGCGCTTGAGCCAATAATCGTCGCCGAAGCGCACACAGATCTTTTCGACAGCGGCGCGCACCGATTGCTGAAGCTCAGTGGGGGCGAAGTCGATTGACGTTACTCCGGGAGCCCGACGCGGGCGGGCGATACTAGGCCACGATTACTCGCCACGAAACCGCAGTCTGTCTACTCCGCCGCCTGCAGATCGGATGCATCGATGAAGCCGCCGGCCTGGCGCCGCCACAAAGCCGCGTAATGGCCGTTTTGCGCCAGCAGGTCGCGGTGCGAGCCCTGCTCGGCGATACGGCCATTTTCCAGCACGACCAGCCGATCCATCTGCGCGATAGTGGAAAGCCGATGTGCGATCGCAATCACGGTCTTGCCGGCCATCAGCGTGCCAAGGCTCGATTGGATGGCGGCTTCGACCTCGCTATCGAGCGCCGAGGTTGCTTCGTCGAATACCAGGATCGGTGCGTCTTTGAGGATGACGCGGGCGATGGCGATGCGCTGGCGCTGGCCGCCGGACAGCTTCACGCCGCGTTCGCCGACATGGGCGTCATAGCCGCGCCGCTCGTGCCAGTCTTCCAGTTCGAGGATGAACTCGTGAGCATGCGCCAGTCTGGCGGCGCGTTCGATCTCTTCTTCGCTGGCGGAAGATCGGCCATAACGGATATTGGCGCGGATCGAACGATGCAGCAGCGAGGTGTCCTGCGTCACCACCGAAATTTGCGCACGCAATGATTCCTGCGTCAGCTGCGATATGTCCTGACCATCGATCAGGATCGATCCGATCTCCAGCGGGAAGAACCGCAACAGCAGGTTGACGACCGTCGATTTGCCGGCGCCGGATCGGCCAACCAGTCCGATCTTCTCACCGGGACGGATGGTCAGGTTGAAATCCTGCAACACGCCGGCTTCGCGGCCATAGCCGAAGCTGACATTGTTGAACTCGACCCTTCCAGCGCGCACCGTCAAAGGAAGCGCATCGACCGGATCGGGCAATTGCAGCGGCCGCGCGATGGTCAGCATGCCCTCTTGCACGACCCCGAGATCTTCGAAGATTTCCGTGATCCGCATCGCGATCTGGCGCGACATATTGGTGAGCTGGAAGGTCAGCGGCAGAACCATGGCAATGGCGCCGACTTCGACCGCGCCATAGCGCCACAGCAGCAGCGCAAGCGCGCCCGATCCGGCGATCAGCAAGGCATTTAGCAGGTCGAGGATGGTGCCGAAGGCGGTGAGCAGCCGCTGCGCGGCCGAGAACAGATCGACGTGGCGATCGACCGCGCGGCGCACATACTGGTCTTCGTCGTTGGCGCGCGCGAACAGCTTAACAGTCAGAATGTTGGTGTAACTGTCGACGATACGTCCCATCAGCGTGGAGCGCGCCTCCGAAGACCTTTTGGAGCGGTCGCGCATGCGCGGCACGAAATATAAGAGCAGCGCGGCATAGGCGCAGAACCAAAGCAGGATCGGTACGGCGAGCCAGCGGTCGGCCGCGGCGGTCAACGCGATGGCCGAAGCGCCGTACACGAAAATGTACCAAACAGTCGTGATCGTCGCTGTTAGTGTCGAGCGCACCGACGGGCCAGTCTGCATCACGCGATTGGAAATGCGGCCGGCGAAATCGTTCTGGAAGAATGCCCAGCTCTGCCGCACCACGTGCCAATGCGACTGCCAGCGGATCAGGCCGGTAAACGGCGCCGCGATCGCCTGATTGGTGATGAGATAGCGCGTGAAAGTTACCGCCGGCCGCACGACGATCACCACCACTGCCATGCCAAGAAACCATGGCCAGCCGTCGGCAACGAGCCGTTCGGGCGGCGTTTTGGTCACGAGCGTAACGACGCGGCCGATGAACCAAGGCACCGCGCTGTCGCCCAGCGCCACCAGCAATTCGACCACGAACAACGCCGCAAACAGCCATTTGGCTTGCCGGGCGAAATGCCAGAGGAACGCGAGCAGGCTGGGCGGCGGTTCCGGATGCTCCGGCGCTGCGGTGGGCGTGAGGAATCGTTCGAAGCGCGAAAACATTTCGGTTGGTTACAGGCCGCGGATGGCCGCCGTCAATTGGCTGGGCCTGTTCGCTGGCGGAGCCGGCGCGCCCATCGGTGCGGCGCGGCGCAATCGCGCATCACGACAGGACTGCTGACCTTTTCGCCTTTATCGACACGTGTCATCGTCCAACGCGGAGGGCAGTCCAAATTTCGCACGAAGAGGATAGGCCATGCCGGCAAGCGCGATTAAACGGCGGACGATTACAGGAACGCGTCTCGCTGGCGCGCTCATCGCGGTTCTGGCAAGCGCTGCTCTGGCGTCCGCGGAAACTTACCCATCACATCCAGTGACGATGATGGTCGGTTTTCCGCCGGGCGGTCCGACCGACACCCTGGCGCGCATACTGGCCGATGGGATGCAAGCTCCGCTCGGCCAACCGGTCGTGGTCGAAACCTTGAGCGGCGCCAGCGGCACGCTGGCGACCGGACGCGTCGCCCACGCCAGGCCGGACGGTTACACGATCGGCATTGGGCAATGGTCGAGTCACGTCGCCTCGCCGGTGATCTATCCGCTCGACTACGACGTCGTGCGCGACCTTCAGCCCATTTCCCTGCTCGCCGCCTCGCCGTTGTGGATCATAGGCAGAGAAACGCTGCCGCCGGCGAACATGGCCGAGCTGATCGAATGGATCAAAGCGAGGCCCGCCGGGACGACGTTTGGCACCGTTGGCATGGGCAGCGCCGGTCATTTGTGCGGGATTTATTTTTCGCAGAAGGCCGGATTGCACTTGCAATTTGTGCCCTATCGCGGCGGCGGACCGGCGATGCAGGACCTGATCGGCGGACAAATCGATCTGGCCTGTCTGGAGGCAAGCGCCGGGCTGGCTTACGTGCAGGCCGGCAAATTCAAAGCTTATGCCGTGATGAGCGATCAGCGCTGGCCAAAATCGCCCGACACGCCGACCCTGGTCGAATGCGGCATACCGGGAGCGACGATCAACTTTTGGCATGGCTTGTGGACCACCAAAGGCGCGCCGAAAGAGGCTGTCGATCGCCTGGACGCGGCGGTGATGAGCGCATTCGCTAATCCCGCCGTGCAACAGCGGCTGGAAACGCTCGGCCAAGTGATATTTCCGCGTGACCAGCAAAATCCGGCGGGGCTTGCCGCCCATCACAAGGCGGAGATCGACAAATGGTGGCCGATCATCAAGGCCGCCGGCATCAAGGTCGAATGAATTTCTGTCCCGGCAACTCCGGCGCTCACACGGTCGGCACCGCGGCCGCGGGCCGGAACTCCATCGGCACATAGTCGGGCTGATTGACGACGCGATCGAGCCAGGCGCGGATTGCTGGAAATGGCGCCAGATCGTAACCGCATTGCGGAGCGACGTGGGTATAGGCGTATAGCGCGATGTCGGCGATGGTGTAATGGCCGGCGACAAAGAAGTCGTAGAGCGCGAGATGTTTGTCCATGACGCCGAGCGCGCGGTTGCCTTCCTCCATCCAATCTTCCAGCGCATGCTGCTGCAATTCGCGGCCGCCTTTGACCAGCGTTAGCCAAAAATAGGCAGCGCCGAGATTCGGCTCCAGACTGTGCTGTTCGAAGAACATCCATTGCAGGGATTCGGCCCGGCCGATGCGATCTTCGGGAGCGAGTGGGGTGCCGCCGGCGATGTACCAGAGGATGGCGTTGGACTCGGCCAGATAGCGCCCAGGCGCCACTTCCAGGAGCGGCACCTGTCCATTGGGATTTTTGGCGAGAAATTCCGGCGTGTGGCTGTCGCCCTTGAGGATGTCGATCTCGATCAGGCGATAGGGAATGCGCAGCTGTGCCAGAGCCAGCCGCGTCTTGTAGCTGTTTCCCGAACGCTGCATTGAATAGAGCGTAAACATTGCTGCAAGGCTTACCGCTTCAGCGCGGCAATGTCATGGCAGCTCATGTTATGGCAGCTCATACAGCTCGGGTTCCATCGCTATTGCCGAGCGTCGCCGCAGCCGAGCCGTCGCAGTGTTGCGGACGGAACGCGGCCGAGCAGAAAATGCCGCAGATGTGAGCGCGCAGCGGGCTTTTGTGCTTGCCTGCGCCGCACGGCGGCTTTACCAAGCGAGCCGTCTTTGATGGAGAATCGCAATGGCCTTTCTCGCGGACCAGATCATGCGCATCAAGCCGTCGGCGACCATCGCCGTCACGGACAAAGCGCGTGCGCTCAAAGCGGCTGGCCGCGACGTGATCGGGCTTGGCGCCGGCGAGCCGGACTTCGATACGCCGGAGAACATCAAGGAGGCCGCCATCAAGGCGATCCGCGACGGCAAGGCTTCGAAATATACGGCGGTCGACGGAATTGCTGAGCTCAAGGCCGCGGTGTCGCGCAAGTTCAAGCGTGAGAACAAGCTCGATTACAAGCCGTCGCAAATTATCATTGGTACCGGCGGCAAGCAGATTCTCTACAACGCGCTGGTCGCGACCCTTAATCCCGGCGATGAGGTGATCATCCCGGCGCCCTATTGGGTGAGCTACCCGGAAATGGTGTTGCTGGCCGGCGGCGAGCCGGTTCCGGTCGTCACCACGATGGAAGCCGGCTACAAGATGAAGCCCGAGGCGCTGGAGCGCGCCATCACGCCGCGCGCCAAGTGGATCATTTTCAACTCGCCGTCTAATCCGACCGGCGCCGCCTATAGGCGCGACGAGCTCAAGGCGATCACCGACGTTCTGGTGCGCCATCCGCACGTCCATGTCATGGCCGACGATATGTACGAGCATCTCGTCTATGACGACTTCGAGTTTTATTCGCCGGCGCAGCTCGAGCCGCGGCTCTACGAGCGCACGCTGACCGTCAACGGCGTGTCGAAGGCCTATTGCATGACCGGCTGGCGTATCGGCTATGGCGGCGGACCGGAGAACCTGATCAAGGCGATGGCAATGATCCAATCGCAGTCGACGTCGAACCCGACCGCGGTGGCGCAATGGGCGGCGGTCGAAGCGCTCGATGGGCCGCAGGATTTCATCGCCAAACACAACAGGATTTTCAAGGAACGGCGCGACCTCTGCGTCTCGATGCTCAATCAGGCGAGAGGCATCCAGTGCCCGAAGCCGGAAGGCGCGTTTTATGTCTATCCGTCCTGCGCCGGCACGATCGGCAAGACGGCGCCGACCGGCAAGAAGCTCGCCAGCGACGAGGATTTCGTCACCGAATTGCTGGAAGCGGAGGGCGTCGCGGTCGTGCAGGGGACGCCCTTCGGCGTCGGCCAGGCGTTCCGTATTTCCTATGCGACCGCGACCAGCGCGCTGGAAGAGGCCTGCACGCGCATCCAACGCTTCTGCGGTAATTTGCGGTAACGGATCTCTCCTGCCCCGCGACAGCGGGGAAGGGGGACCGCGCGAAGCGCGGTGGAAGGGGCGCGGGTCTAAACGCATTGCAAAGTGGATGTCTGGCGCGACATCGAATCAGGCGCCCCCTCCACCATGCGGAGCCTGTCAGCGGGCCGGCCACTTCGGGCCGGACCCGTTGGCATGGTCCCCCTCCCCCGTTTCCACGGGGGAGGAAATTTACGTCGCTCACCCCGTCGGCGGCGCGAGCTCGTCCAACCCCTTTTGCCGCGCCTCGGGGCCAAGCTGTGTCACAGACACCGCGGCGATAAACAGCAGGGTGGCAAGGCACGCGAACACCGTCGTCAGGCCCCAGCCATTCTGTATCCATAGAATGGTCGGCAGGATGAACGCGGTCGCCAGCCGGCCGACGCCCGAAGCCCAGCCAAAACCCGACGCTCGCGCATTGGTCGGAAACACTTCCGAGGTGAAGATCTGCATGGAGTTGCCGGCGACCTGGACGAAGAACACCATAACGAAGCCGGCAACCATGAGCTCCGTGGGAGTGCCGGCATTGCCGAATACGATTGCCATCAAGCCGGCGCCGATAAAGGCGAAAACTGAAGTAATCTTGCGGCCGAATTTATCGAGCGCGTACATCATGAAAATGCTCGCGGTCGGCACCGCGAAATTCATCACCAGCGTGTATTGAAGCGACTTGGTGATCGTGAACCCTTTGGCATTCATGATGTTCGGCAGCCAGGCGCCGAGCCCGATCGCGATACCGAAGAACGCGGTGAAGCAGATCATCCCGGCGATGACGCGCCGCGGGAACATCCGGAAAACCAGCGCGAATGGATCGCTCTTGGTGTTGCTGGCGGCGTCGGTCGCCAACGGCTCCTTCGGTCGGGCAATGCCGAGGCGCTCAAGCACGTTCAGCGCCTGCTCGCCTCTGCCATGCGTCGCCAGGTAGCGCGGCGATTCCGGGAGCGTAAAGCGGAACACCCAGACGATCAGCGCACCAACGCCGATGACGATCCAAACGCCGCGCCACACTTGATCGGCAGAGTCGAACATGCTGCCGAATAGCAGCACGAGCGCGGTCCCGATCGGCCACACGCAAGCCCCGCCGATGAAATGCACGATCGCGAGGATGCGGCCGCGGATCCGTTTGGGCGAATATTCGCCAGCATAGGCGAATGCCAACGGCTGCTCGGCACCGAGACCGAGGCCGGCAATGAAGCGGCAGATTGCCAGCAAAGTCACGCTCGGGGCAAACGCGCCGAGGATCGTGAAGATGCCGAACAAGAGCAGGTTGAACTGATAGATGAAGCGGCGGCCGAACCGATCGCTGAATTCGCCTTGTCCGGCGGTGCCGATGCACATTCCGAAGATTGCGGCGCTGCCGATGATCGCGGCTTCTCCTGGCGTCGTGAACCCGGATTTGATGATGTACGGAATGAGGGAACCGAGGATGGTAAAGTCGATGACGTCGAAGAAATAGCCGGCGGCGATCAGCCCAATCACGCGGCGATGCAGCGGCGAAATTTTCGCGTCGTCGAGCGCCGAACCGACGAATGCTTCGATTGTCTGGGCCATCGCATCCTCCCCCGTGGCATTGCCTTGGCCGCTTGAGCGGCTCGCTGCCTTCAACTGTGAAAGGGCGCCGAGCCGCTGTCAATGTGGGCTGCTCGCCATAGCAGTCCGGGATGGCGGTCCGACGTGCCTGTCCGACGTGGCGGTCCGATCAGCCGCCCTCGAACTGTAAAATGTAAAGGCCGGCGTTGGAATCGGTGACATACATCACGCCCTGCGCGTCGACGAAGCAATCGCAGGATTGAATGACCTTGGGCCGGTTCGGCCGCGGATCGTACATGCGCTCGGGATCGGGCGGCACGAAGAAGCCGATTTCCCGCGGCGCGAATGGATTGGCGATGTCGTAGGCGCGCACGCCGGCATTGTGCATGGTGGCGAAAATGATGCGCGAACTTTGAAACGCACCCGGCCGGTTCTCCCACAGATTATGCGGTCCGAAATTGCCGCCCTTCTTGCAGTAATCGGCGTCATCGGGAATCGGCATTGTCGCAATGCTCACCGGATTGGACGGCTCGCGAATGTCGAAGATCCAGATGTAACGCAGGCCAAGCTTGCAATCGGCGAAATTGGCTTCGTCGGCGACCACGAGCAGGTTGCGATCCGGCAGCGGCAATGGCGAATGGGTGCCGCCACCGAACGGCGGATCCCAGTTGCGATAAGCGATCATCTTGGGCTTTTGCGGATCGGCGACGTCAACGACGCTCAACCCGCCGTCGCGCCAGGCGCCATAGGCGAGATTGCCCGCAACCAGCGCGTGATGCAGCGCGTAGCGTTTGCCCTTCGGCCAATTCGGCGTCTCACCGCCGGCCGTCCACATGCCGGTCAGCCAGAATTTGCCGACCACTTCCGGTTTGGTCGGTTCCGCCATGTCGACGATCACCAGCACATGATCGGAAAATTCCGGCAGATGCACCGAGACGTAGGCATAACGGCCGCCGACATACCAGATGCGGTGCGGCCCCAAGCCGCCAAGCGGCAAGAATGCGATTTCGCGCGGCGCGTCGCCGCGCGTCAGATCGTAAATGCGCAGTCCGCCGGTAAATTTCTGACCCTCCAGCGCTGCGCCCGCCGCTCCGGAAAAATACGCTTCCTGGCTGACCTGCATGGTCCAGACGCTCGGCCCGTTCACCGCTAGCAGCAGATCGTCGTGAGTCTGCAGATGGTGTGCGCGTGTGTTCGGCAGGCAAGGGAGGAAATTTACCGGCTTGGGATTTTTCGCATCGCGCACGTCGATGATGGTGATGCCGTTCGAAAATCCGTGGCCGATATAGGCGTAGCCGCGGTTGACCATGACCTGCACGCCGTCGCCGCGGCCGCCTTGATCGGTATGACTGAGAAATTTGATGTTTCGGGCGGCAACGGCACTCATTAATGCGTCTCCCTCTGCAGTGTTTATCGCAGACCTGGATAGCCGGGACAGGCCCGGCCATGACAATGTAAGGTGAAATCCGCATGCGAATGGAAGAAACGCACGATGGCTAACGCGAATAATTCAACCGACAAAGTAGAAGGCCTGATTGCCGTCGACAAGATCGGCACCAAAGTCCTGTTCCTC
>CATPBC010000299.1 GCA_955652195.1 uncultured Xanthobacteraceae bacterium
AAGCGCTGATCACCACTGCGACTGCAAGCGGCCACCGATACAATCACTGCTCCGTTGAAAGAAATTGCACCGAGCGACAGCATCCGAAGCAATTACGCCGCTTTTTCGACCGTCTTCACGACGCTTCATCACGATATGAGCGCTCGGGTCAATTCGCGGACATTATTGCGCATCATATCAATATAAGTCGCCGCCGGGCCTCCGCGCGCCGACAGCGCATCGGAATAGAGCGTGCCTCCGATTCTGGCGCCAGTCTCCTCGGCGAGCCGCTGCATCAAGCGCGGATCGGCGGCATTCTCGATGAAGACCGCCGGAATTTTTTCGCGGCGGATTTGCTCGATAAGCTTGGCGAAATCGCGCGCCGATGGGTCAGCATCGGTCGACAACCCTTCCGGCGCGATGAATTCGATGCCGTAGGCCTGGCCGAAATAACCGAACGCGTTGTGGGTGGTGACGATTTTGCGGCGCGCGGCCGGAATCTGATCGATTGCAGCTTTGATCTCGGCATCGAGCTTATCGAGCTTGGCGAGATAGGCCGCGGCATTGGCCTGGTAGATTTTTTCCCCGGCCGGATCGGCCGCGATCAGTCCGTCGCGGATATTGCCGACATAGATTTCAGCATTGGCGACCGACTGCCAGGCGTGCGGATCGCTGGTGGCGTGGTCATGCGCGGACGCGCCATTGCGCGCTTTGACGCCTCGGCTCGCGACCACGACCGGCGCGTGCGTAGCCGAGGCCGCGATTAGCCGATTGAGCCAACCTTCAAGCCCTAATCCATTAACAAATACGACATTGGCCGTGGCGACTGTCTTCACGTCGCGTGGCGTCGGCGCGTAGACATGCACGTCGCCATTTGGCCCGACCAGCGTCGTCAGTTGAACGAGGTCGCCGCCAACATTGCTCACGAGGTCGCCGAGAATCGAGAAAGTGGCGACGGCGCGTATTTGACTCTGCGGCCAAGCGGCGGAAGTGCGGAGCAGCCCGCCCAAGGCCGCGAAAGAGATGACATGACGCCGCGTCAACGATCGCATTCGGTGGTCCAATGAGGGTGGGGTCGGCGAACGGCCGTCAGACAGGAGAAGGCCTTTAACCAGAACGGAAATTCACCCCAATGTTACAATGTAACAAAACCTGCCACAATCGCCCGGCGGGTTTTTGGCTCTGGCGAATGATTAACGGCACGGCGCGATCTTCATCGAATAGCGACAGATGACGTGCTAAAGCCCTGCGCCAACGCGACATTCACACGACGGAAAGCGACTGCCGATTGTTCGGGCGCTCACGCATGACCAAGATGACGCTACAAGATGGTCCAGACCCGCGGGCGCAAGCGCTCATCGGCGCCTACCTGCGCGCCGGCTACGCGCGCATCGATCCGCCGCTGCTGCAGCCCGCCGAGCCGTTCCTCGACCTCTCCGGCGAGGACATCCGGCGTCGCATGTTTCTCACCACCGATCCGCAAGGGCGCGAAATGTGCCTCCGCCCCGATCTCACTATTCCGGTCTCGCGCGCCTATTTGCAATCGGCCGCCGCCGGCAAGCCGGCGGGCTTTTGCTATCTCGGCGCAGTATTTCGTCATCGTCCCGGCGCGTCGGCGGAATTTCTCCAGCTCGGCATTGAATCGTTCGGCCGCCGGGACAAGGCCGCTGCCGATGCCGAAATGCTCGCGCTCGGTCTGGAAGCTACCGCGCAATATGGTCTGACCGGACCTGAAATCCGCATCGGCGACGTCGGGCTGTTCTCGGCTTTCATCGCCGCGCTCGATCTGGCGCCGGCTTGGAAGCGGCGGCTTATTAAGGACTTCAACCGCAAATCCTCGCTTAAGCATGATCTTAGTCAGCTCACGCTCGCGGCGGCCGACAAGCCACCGGAATATCAGGGCGTGCTTGCCGCGTTGGCTGGATCCGATCCGAAAGCCGCGCATGCACTTGTCACCGATCTGCTTTCGATCGCAGGTATCGCGACCGTCGGCGGGCGCTCCGTCGCCGAAATTGCCGATCGCTTTCTCGAACAAGCGACGTTGAACGCGCCCGCCCGGCTGCCGCAGGAAACGCGTGCCCTGATCGAGCGCTTCCTATCGGTGGCCGGCGATCCGGACGACGCCACGGCCAAATTGCGCGCCCTCGCCGCCGACGCAAAAATCTCGCTCGGATCGGCGCTCGATCTGTTCGAGACGCGCACCGGATTCCTTGCCGCGCGTGGGCTTGACGTGCGCGCGGTAAAATTCGCGACCGGTTTCGGCCGGGGCTTCGACTACTACACCGGTTTCGTGTTCGAACTGCACAATGCTAGCGCCAATAACCCGCTAGTCGCAGGCGGGCGCTATGATGGGTTGTTGACGCGGCTCGGCGCGCCTGAAGCAATCCCGGCGGTCGGCTTCGCCGCCTCGGTCGAAGCGCTGGCCGCGGCCGGAGGCACCTCGTGAGCGCGCCACTCATTCTTGCCGTGCCGTCAAAGGGCCGGCTGCAGCAAAACGCGGAGGCATTTTTCGCCCGCGCTGGACTAGAGCTCGTGAAGCCGCGCGGTGCTCGCGATTATCGTGGCGCCATCGCCGGTTTCGACGATGTCGAGATCGCCTACCTATCGGCCGCCGAAATCACCGCTCAGCTCAGCCAAGGCGCCGCGCATCTCGGCATCACCGGCGAGGATCTTATCCGCGAAATGATCCCGCAATCCGAAGAGAGCGTGATCTTGATCGCAGGACTGGGATTTGGCTTCGCCAATGTTGTCGTCGCAGTGCCGCAAGCCTGGATCGACGTGCGCACCATGGCCGACCTCGATGATGTGGCGACCGCATTCCGGCTCAAGCACGAACGCAAGATGCGGCTCGCCACCAAATATGCCAATCTCACGCGCGACTTCTTTGCCGCTCACGGCATCGTCGACTACCGCATCGTCGAAAGCTCCGGTGCGACCGAAGCCGCGCCGGCGGCCGGCACTTCCGAGATGATCGTCGATATTACCACGACCGGGGCAACGCTTGCCGCCAACGGGCTTAAGACCATAGAGGACGGCGTAATTCTGCGCTCGCAGGCCAATCTCGTCGCTGCGCGCGCGGCGCCCTGGCGCGAGACCTATCGCGAGACCGCGCGGCTATTGCTCGACCGCATCGCCGCGCAAAAGCGGGCTGAGGCCTTCGCCGAAGTGCGCACGCGTTTTACCGGACTGAATGACAAGCTGCTTTCGGCTGCGCGGGACAAATTCGGCGTCGAGACCCCATTCGGCGGTCCGACTTCGTCCGGCATGCTGACGCTGCACTGCCCGCCTGACAATGTGCAGGCGCTGGCAAACTTCTTGCGTGAAAACGGGGCGCAGGCGGTATCTGTCGCGGCGCTCGACTACGTTTATTCCTGCGATAATCCGCTTTACGCCAAGCTCGCGGCGGAACTGACACGGCCGGCGTCGTAATCGCGCGTGTGGCGTGATTGTCTACGCAGTGTGGCCGTCGAACTCGCCGGATTTCGGCAGCTTCTTCTCGCGCTGCGGCGTCATTCTGGCGCTGTCGGGTTCACCCGGCACGCCGCGCGGACCCAATTTGCGCCGCGCCATCTGGTCTTCGGTTTCGCGTTCTTCTTCGCGGACCTTTTCAGTCATGACGGCTCAGAACGGACGATGCATGCGGCCGAATAGCCAACCCAGGCCCAGAGCGATCGCGACGGCGGTATAGGGCTGCGTTTCGATTGTGTTGCGCAGCGCGCGTTCGAACGAGCCAGCGGTCTGGCGCGCCGCCTCATTGGCACTGTCGGCGAGATCGGCGGCCTTGTCGCGAGCGTCCCCATAAAGATCTTGAGCTGCGCTCGACGCTTGGTCAGCAAGATCGCTCGCGTGTTTTTTGGCCTCGCCGAAACTACGCGTGAAATCCGGATTGGCGGAACGGGCTTGGGCCATGGCACTCCTCGGTTCGCATTTGTCGATTAACTGATCGGCTGTGTCTCAGTAACGCCTGGGCGGCCATAAAGGTTCGCCGTTCCCCAGCTGATTTTTCCACTAACCGCTTGCTGGATCGCAATTTTTCGAGCGGCGGGCTTTTAAGACATTGCGCCGCACGGAACGATCACTGCGGCGGTGCGTTGCATGGTGCGCATTTTGGCCTGCGATGGAGGTTCGCCGTGCCGGTCCTGCTTGGTTTTATTCTCGGAGTGGCCGTGACCATCTTCGGCGTCTACGAATACGATTCAACGACGGGCCGCGCCGGCAACGGCCTCCAGGCAAGCGCAGCCGACGGTAAGGCGCCGATGGTCAATTGGGACGTGGTCAACGAAGATTGGCGCAATTTCCAAGCCAGCGTGCGATCGACCACCGACAGTATCGAACGGAAGCTGAAGCAGCACACCGGCTGATAGACTTCATCGCGCATTCGCCTTCGGCGCACCTAAACCGCGCCGAAAAAAGAAAGCCTCGGCGGGAGTGGCCGGGGCTTGTTCGGTTCAGGCTAGGGCTTGAGGGGCTAGGCGAGTTCGGAATGTTGGGGGTCCGAATCGTTGCGGCTGTCGGATTTCGTCCCGGGGCTCGTGATCTGTTGCGCCAATTCATAGCTGCGCGCGAGTTGGAGCCAGTTTTGCTCGAGACGACGAAAATCCTCGCGAATATCGGGGCGAGCGGTGCTTTTGGCTTGGCGGGCGCAATGCGCGGCATGCGCGCGGCACTCTTCAATTTCCCTGGTAAGAGGGAGCGGCATCGCTCCGCATTCCTTTCACAATTTGATCCCCAGGCTCGCGACCACGGCGCGCGCCAGCCGCTGCGGATCTCGTTCCGAAGTGGTGCGGCCAAATTCGATCACGCGGTCGGCGAGGACTTCGCGCACCCCGTCGGGATAGTGCGTGCCGTGCAGCATCCCGAGCACCGCATCAAAAGCGTCGCCCAAGAATTTGGTACTGCTATCGTCGAAAACGCCGCCGACAACGGCCATAGCGCAACCCGTGCTGCTGCCATTTTCATCGGGTCTGACAAACGTGTCGGTAAGCCATGCGACTCACTCGCGGGAAATCTTCGGATAAGGCACTGAAAAATATGCTGCGTTGCGGGACGACGACATCCGTGCCGCGTAAAACAAAGTGCGTAAACGCCTGTCGAATCCCTACCCCGCATCCGGCGACTGGCTCGGGATTTTATCCTGGGACATTCTGGGAAACTGTTGATCGGAAGGGAGAACCGCTTTTGCCGGCCAACTACGAGCTGAGCCTGCTCGGCTCGAGGGTCAAATCTCGACGCCGATGCGCGGCAAAAGGTTGTCGTGCTTGACCGCGCCATAGCACTCACAGGCGCGGGCCTCGAGGGCGGCACGATCCAAGATTGTGATCCTGCCGCGGCTATAGCGCAGGATCCCCCGTTTCTGCAGCTCCTGGGCCAGCAAGGTCACGGTCGTTCGCCGCACACCGAGCATTTCGGCGAGGAATTCCTGCGTCAACAACAGTTGCTCGCTGCCGATCCGGTCAGCGCATTGCAACAGCCAGCGGCAAAGTCGGGACGAGCCGTCGTGAATGGCATTGCAGGCGGCGTTCTGCTGTGCTTCCGCCCACAGCACCTCGGTGTAGCGAAGGATGAGATCGCGCAAGGCGGGGTTCTGGCTGACCGCATGTTCGAAACGCACCGCTGAAATCGCGGAAAACTTTCCTGGAATCTGCACCGTTGCCCGCGTGAACGACAGCCGCGGGCCGAAACCGCACTGCAAACCGACCGCGCCCTCGCGGCCCGTTGACGAGGTTTCGACCATGTCGCCATCGCCGGTCGTGACCAGCTGGGAGATCATGCCGGTGTGGGGAAAATACACTTGATCGATGGGATCGCCGGCACCGTAGCAAACGACGCCTTCTGGCAGCGTGAGCTGCCGCAGATCCGGCTCTAATTGGGCAAACGTGTCATCGGGCAACGCGGCCAGCAGGCGATTTCCCACGGCCCTGGTCACGCTTTCGCGCTCGGTCCGGGGGACTAGCCTGTTTGCCACAGGTTTACTCCAAGTCACAATTGGACCCCAACCAAGTGAGTTATACTCACAAAAGACGGTAAAGCACCACGGTAATGTCGGCTCTCAAATCCAACTGCGTCACTTTTGCGACTCATGCAAAGGCGCAAGACTCTTTCGAATTTCCCTCGCGTTTCAGGTGGTATGCCTGCCCCGAGCCAGGCGAGCTTTCAAATTGAGAAGCGGCGCAAAGGCTCCACGCGTCCGCGATCGGTTTTCGACCAGCCGTCCACGCGCGGGAATGGGACGGCGGAGAATCGCTTTGCCAACCGATACATTGTTGCCTTCTCCGCTGGAGGCATCGAAGCCCGTCTTTGTCTCGCCGAGCGGCTCGGATTTGCCCGCTGCCGTTCTGCTCGCCATTCATTTTGCCGAGTCACGAGCAAGTCGTCGTGCGACCAGATAACCCGCACTTCGCGCGGGCAGCTCAGGATGAAGCACGTTCCGACTGCACCAAGCCGACTTGGAGAAAACGATCGGAAACCGCTATAAAAGAGTCGAAGGATCAACTGGATGAGCCTTCCGCCAAGAGTGCTAAGCGATGAGCCGTAAGCGATGACTCCTGAAGGCGAGCCGAAGATCACATCGCTGCCGCGCGACCGCCATTCGGCGGATGCCGCGCAGGGTCTTTCGATTGTGGTGCCGCTCTACAACGAGGCGGCAGCGCTCGAATGCCTGCATGCGCGGCTGATCGAAGCGGCGCAGCGGTTAGCGGCAACGCGCGCGCTGGCCTGCGAAGTCATCTACATCGATGACGGCAGCCGCGACGGTACGCTCGCCATTGCCCGCGAACTGCCCGCGACCGCGCTCGATGTGCAAGTGATTTCGCTGTCGCGCAATTTCGGCAAGGAGGCGGCGCTGCTCGCCGGCCTCGACCACGCGCGACGCGGCGCGGTGCTATTCATCGACGGCGACGGCCAACATCCGACCTCGCTGATCGAGACGCTGGTCGGGCATTGGCTCGATGAAGAATGCGATGTCGTCTACACGGCTAAGGCAAATCGCGCCAACGAGTCATTGATCCGCCGCGCGGCGGTAAAGGCGTTCTACGTTCTCCTGAATTGGGGCGCACGGCCGAAGATTCCGGAAGATGCCGGCGACTTTCGTCTGCTATCGCCGCGCGCGGCCAATGCACTGCGCCAGCTCCCGGAGCGCAACCGGTTCTTCAAAGGCCTGTCGAGCTGGATCGGCTTTCGCCAGATGCGCATCGATTATGAACCCGAGGCGCGCGCGGAAGGCCGCAGCACCTGGAATCTGCGCCGATTGATCGGATTGTCGATCGACGGCGTCACCGGATTCTCGGTAGCGCCGCTGCGCCTCGCTATCGTGATGGGCACGGTGTTGGCGCTCGTCGCCTTCTTCTACGGCCTCCAGATCGTCTATGAGACGCTTGTCTACGGCACCGCGGTGCCTGGCTACCCGTCGCTGTTCGTGGGCGTGATGGTGCTCGGCGGCGTGCAGCTCATCATGATCGGCGTGGTCGGCGAATATATCGGCAAGATTCTTGAAGAGATCAAAGGCCGCCCGGTCTATTTCATCGCCGAGCATGAAGTGAAGCTCAACGACGCGGTCAAAAAGTCCGACGCGCGAACCGCGGCCGAATGAACGAGGCGCAGCTTCGGCACATCTGGCTCTGCGCCGACGATTACGGCATCTCGCCGGCGGTCAGCGCGGCGATCCGCGAGCTGATCTCGCGCCGCCGCATCAATGCCGCCTCGGTAATGGTCGTAACACCGAGCTTCTCGGCAAGCGAAGCAACTGCGCTGCGCGATGCCGCAGGGGCGCACGCCGCGATCGGCTTGCATCTGACGCTCACCGCGCCGTTTCGCCCGCTGACGGATTTTGCGCCGCTGCGCGGTGGCGCGTTTCTGCCGCTTGCCGGCATGGCCGGCCGCGGACTGCTGCGCCGGCTGGACTTGCGGCGCCTGGAGGTCGAAATCGCCAGCCAACTTGCGGCGTTTTGCACCGTTTTCGGCCGCGCTCCCGATTACGTCGATGGCCATCAGCACATTCAAGTCTTTCCGCAGATTAGTGAGGCGCTGCTGCGTGTGATCAAACAGTCAGCGCCGCAGGCTTGGTTGCGGCAGTGCGGGCGGCCCGCTTCGGCGCAAAAAAGTCTCAGCGATCCGAAGGGTTATGTCCTGGATGGCTTGAGCGCACGCTTGCGCCGGCTTGCTGCCAAGCATGGCATACGTACCAATCCGGCTTTTGCCGGTACTTATTCGTTCCGTACGCAGGCCGATTTCGGCAAGTTGTTTGGCGAATTTCTCGACGGCCTTCCCGACGGCGGTCTTGTCATGTGCCATCCCGGAAAAGTCGATGCGCATTTGCGGCAACTCGATCCGCTGACCGATTTGCGCGAGCGCGAATATGCGTTCTTCCTCGACGAGCGCTTTCCGCAAATTCTTGCCGAGCGCGGTTATGAACTCGCTCGGCCGTAAATCGCGCCTCTAAAGCATGATCCCTAAAAAGCCTGTCCCCGGACTTGATCCGGGAATTGTAACCGGTTTCCCGCCTTCGCGAAGCCCGCTTCGGCGGGCGAAGCAAGGTCGGAAAAGATCATGCTCAAACAAGAAAGGCTAACAGAGCTTCAGATCACCACGACTTTGGTGCCGACCTTCACGCGCTCATAGAGATCCGTGACGTCGTCGTTGCGCATGCGGATGCAGCCGGACGAAACGTTCGTGCCGATGGTCCAAGGCTCGTTCGAGCCATGGATGCGATAAAGGCTCGAGCCGAGATAGAGAGCGCGCGCGCCGAGCGGATTATCGACACCGCCCGGCATAAAGCGGGGCAAATCGGGCCGCCGCGCGATCATTTCCGCCGGCGGCCGCCAATCGGGCCATTCCCGCTTGGCGGTGACGCTTTTGACGCCAGACCATAAAAATCCTGGCCGGCCGACGCCGATCCCGTAGCGCAGCGCCCTGCCGCCATCCTCGACCAGATAAAGAAATTTGTTGGTCGTATCGACAATGACGGTGCCGGGCGCTTCGCCGCCGCTATACGCGACCTGTTGGCGGAAAAATTTCGGATCGACCGCATGATCCGCAGCATCGGTCTGGTTCGGCGCCGCATAAGCTTGCGGCGGATAAGCAGTAGAGGTGTTGCCCGCTGGCGCGCCGCTGTATTGCGACTCCGGTGGGCGAAAAGCGTGCGACAACATTATCGGCCCGG
This sequence comes from uncultured Xanthobacteraceae bacterium, assembly GCA_955652195.1. Lineage (GTDB taxonomy): Bacteria > Pseudomonadota > Alphaproteobacteria > Rhizobiales > Xanthobacteraceae > BOG-931. Next base: position 9,137 of record CATPBC010000299.1, read on the forward strand.
CGAAAATCGCTGCAAAGAAATCATGGATGCCGGGATTTGGCGACTGCGGCACAGGCTGCGGCGCGAGAGATTGGGCTTGCGACGCTGGCACGGGCTCGCTCCGCGACGCGCCGAAAAACTGCCGAGCACCGGGCTTTGGCGCATAAACGACAGATTTTTTCAGCGGCACTGGGCGATCGGACTGGCTCGTACCATCGGGCGAATAAGACGGACGCAGCGATTGTGCGAAGGCCGAGCCGGATAGCGCGCTCGCCAGGATCGCCGCGATGAAAATGTGCCGCATGGCCGTACTCGTTACACAGGCCCGTTCGCAATCGCGCCAGTGCGGTGGATTTGAAGTTCCTACAGTCAGTCGGAATCTCGCATAGGAACTTCAAATCCAAAAACCGCACTAGGATTATATATTTGCTAGGGTCCCTTTGATTCCGAAGTTCGCATGAAAGCATGCCGACAAAGCGTGCGAACTTCGGAATCGGGACACTAGCCGCGCGGGCTCAGCAGACGAGTACAGAAGCATCCTCGACTGTTTGGTAAACAAATTGCGGTGCCGGCTTAGTCGTACCTTGTTCGTCGAGTTACGGTTGATTTTGTTTAAATGCCGAACGTGTTGGCTAAGCCGGCCGGCGGATCAGCACAAAACAAAGCAATGCGACCGCGGCGAAACCCGCCACCAGCGTCAAACCCACCGCATCGGAGGCGCGATCGGCAACATAGGTCACCACTACCGGCGCCGCCGCTTGCACCACCAGATAAGGACCGCCGATCCGGCCCATGAGGCGGCCGTAACCCGCGGCGCCAAACAAAGCGAGCGGGACCGTACCACGGGCGATGGTCAAAAGCCCGTTGGCCATGCCGTACATGATCGCGAAGACTGCCGCGAGCGCTGCGGAAAAAGGCAACAGCGCCAACAGCACGAAGGCCGATACCAGAAGCCCGACCGCAAAGCGCGCGGTCCATAACGGATGGAGCCGCCGCGCGAACGATAATTCGCACAGGCGCGCCAAGACTTGAGCCGGACCAAACAACATGCCGATTGCCACGACGGTCGCGGCCGTCAGTCCGAAGCGCTGGAAAATTGCGAGGAGCTGCGCCGACAGTGCCGAGGGCACGAAGGCATAGGAAGCGAACCCGGCCGCAACCAGGACGAAAGCAAAACCGTGTGACGGTACGAAAGCTTTGGTCGGCTTTTCACTGAGCGCTGCACCGCGCGGCGCGCCGCCGGCATGCTGACGCGGCAGCGCGAAGGCATGCAGTGGCGCGGCCAGGCCCACGAGCAATGCCGCATAAATGAGGTACGTGCCGCGCCAGCCGACCGCTTCGATGAGAAATTGTGTCGCCGGCCAGCTCACGGTCGAGGCGAAACCGCCGGCAAGCGTCAGCACCGTGATCGGCGAGCGTGCGGCGCTGCCAAAGATGCGCCCAAGGGTGGCAAAGGCTGGATCATAGAGCGAGGCCGCCATGGCCACGCCGATCGTAATCCAAGCGGCGAAGTAGCTTGCCACGCCGGGTGCCCAGACCAGACCGGCAAGCCCCAAGGCGCCGATCAGCGAGCCGACCGGCATCACGACATGGCCGCCGAGGCGATCGATCGCGCCACCGACATAACGCGAGCACAGCCCACCGACGAACAACCCGACAGAAAATCCGGCCATGGTGAAGGATCGCGACCAGCCGTGATCGGCCGCTATCAATGGCACCGTCAGCACCGGCGGATAGAACAGCGCGCCCCAGGACAGAATCTCGGTAACGCCCAGCACGCTCACGGCGCGCCAGGGACCGAAAATGAATGCACTGGGGCTTGGCATTTTTAGTCCGACATTCTGAGCGTGAGCCACGCAAGCGCGGCCTGGCCGGGCTCGACAGGGACCCGGAAGCCTAAAGCACCGATGTCATGGATTACCGACCTGCCCGTACCTGGCAATCGGCAATGAGGTAATCGGCAATATGGACTTGAGCCTATTGCGGTGGCGGCTTGATTGCCGGCTTGGCTCCGGCGCGCGCCATGCCCTCCGGCGCGCAGCGCACATATACACCGGTGCCATAGCGGCCCGCGACTTCCGGATCCATCCAGCGCAGTACCATGGTGCGGCCGTCGAACGACACCATTTCGCGATCCTGCGGGCCGCCGGCATTACCGGGTGGACCGATATAATTCTTGCCGTTGGTCGATCCTTTGAGCTGCAATTCCTGGAGCTGGGCGCTGTCAGCGAGATACATCATGACGCCACCACTCGCGCCGCGCGTGATCTCGACCGGCTGGCCGCATTGGCCGCGCGCCGCCGCCGCTGTGCGCGCGTAATCCTCCTGCTTGTGAAAGGCGCCGTAGCCCCACCGGCCGACGACCTCTTCCGGACGGTACTGCGATGGAATTGCCGGCTGTGCCATTGGCGCTGGAGCCGCTGTCTGCTCCAAGGGCGGGGTATTCGAAGTACAGGCGGCGAGCGCGAGCGCGGCCAAGGTCGCGACCAGGGCCGCAACGGCGCAAATATGCAAACGCAACACGCTCATGAAAATCTCCCCAGGCAGGCCCGTTAAGCCGCACCGTCGGCCAAGTCCGGACCCGCAAAGTCGATCAGCCGGCGGCCTCACGATGTAGGCTGCAGCCGACTGCTCTTACCGCCGCGACCTTTCGACTTTGTTTCAAATTGGCCCCGCAGGGCAGTTTCGGCCAAGATTACGGCCCGGATTTGGCGGTCTGGGCGGCTTGTCGGCGGCCCGACCCGTTCCGCCCCGCCTGTTTTCGGGCCGGCTCCGGCTGTTTGACAGGTTTCGGGCGCGGATCGGCGAGCGGCGCCGATTTATGAATGCTCAGTGCCCGCATCATGTCGGGATCGTCGAAAAAATCGCTGTCGGCACAGAGCCTGGCGGCATGGATGCCCGCCACCGCGCAAATATCGTCGAGTTCATTGGCATCGCCGGTAACTCCGACGGCGCCTAGCACCTCGCCGGATTTGTCGCGAATGAGCTGCCCACCGCCTTCCAAAAACAACGGGTAGTCGGCAAGTCGCTCGACCGATTCCATGAATAGCGGCTTTTCCCGCGCCTTTTGCAGAACAAGCTTCGATGGCCGCCCGAGCGCCAATGCGCCATAGGCTTTGCCGTAGCAGATTTCAAAGCGCAGCATCGACGCGCCGTCCTGCTTCTGAAATGCTTTCACGCGGCCGCC
>CATPBC010000300.1 GCA_955652195.1 uncultured Xanthobacteraceae bacterium
CCGTCAGGGTGTGGCCGATCATCGACTTGTTGGATGAGATCGGGATGTTGCGTATGTGCTCGCCGAAAACGGTGGAGACGCCGAGATGCTCCATCTTGTCGTTCTCCGGCGTCGAGGTGCCGTGCGCATTGATGTAGTCGACGTCTTCCGGTCCCGCCCCGGCATCCGCCAGCGCGTTGCGCATGCAGGCAATGATCGGCTTGCCATCCGGGCTTGAGCGGGTGCGATGGAAAGAATCGGATTTCTCGCCGCAGCCTTCGAGAATGCCGAGCACCACGGCGCCGCGCGCGATGGCGTGATCGTAGTCCTCGAGCACCAGCGCCGCCGCGCCCTCGGCGAGAACGAAGCCATCGCGATTTTTGGAAAACGGCTTGGAGGCTTGCGCCGGTGGATCGTTTTGCGTCGACAGAGCCGAGAGCAGCGAAAAGCGAACCAGCGATTCCGGCGTCAATGAACCGTCGGCGCCGAGCGCGAGCGCCGCCTGACACTCGCCGCGCCGGATCGCCTCGACCCCGAGCTGGATCGCGGTTGCGCCCGAAGCGCAAGCCGTGGTCAGCGAGATCGGCGAACCTTCAGTGCCGAAATGATCGGCGAGGTGCTCGCCGATAATGCCGTATTTTAGCGTCTCGTAGATTGGAGCGAATTGCGGCTCGTGCGCCACGCGCATCAGGTCGGGATAGCCGGCGTCGCCGTCCGGAACGGCTTGCGCGGCCATTTGAGTGCGGTAGGGCCATTCGATTTCAAGCGGCGGCAGCGCCAGAAACAACGGCCCGGGAAAATGCCCTTTGCTACCGATACCGGATTGCGAAATCGCCTCCTCGCCGGCCAAAAGCGCGATCCGTTCCGAAAGCGCCGCTGGCGGCATGTAGTCCTTGTAGACATGATCGACGGTACCGGCGATCGTGGTACGCAAGCTGTCGAGCGGAAAACGCGAAATGCGCCGAATGCCGGATTCGCCGGCGGTCAACTTCGCCCAATTGTCGGACTTGCCGACGCCGAGCGACGTGACGATGCCCATGCCCGTGACGGCAATCACCGGGCGGCCAGCCTTGTCGCGATGCGCGGTTCTCGTGGGCTTGCTTGCAGCCATAATGCTCTCCCTTAATTCACGCGCTCGAGCAGGGCCAAGCCTTCGCCGCGCCAATTACCGATGCTGGTCACGACGACTTGGCGGAGACCCTCCGGGCTCGCGCCGGCATCGCCAGACCCCATCGGGGCGAACAATTTGCGGTGTTCGATCGCGGCGCAGCCGATTCCCAGATTAGCCATGAACTGAGTATCGACGCCATGCCCGATATGTGTACCAGTATTGCGGACCGGAAGGCCGATCTCCTTGAGCACAGCAAGCTCTGCCGAGGTTGCTGGTTGAAGCCCGGCGGCGCCGGAAATTACCGCGCTATGCGCGCGGTCGACTCGACCGGCAACGTCGTTCCATTGCCGGCGCAGCGACGCTTCGGCGTCGCCCGGCTTGCGCACGTTGCGATCGGAAATCACCTGCGAAATTCGTGCACGCGGCCGCGCCCCACGGGCCATCGCATGTTCTTTGCTTTCCAGCATCAGGAACGCGCCCATCGTTGCGAAGGCGATGCCGCCTTCGGGACCGCGATCCCACACTGGAGTAAATTTGTTTTTCAGGACGACGCCGCCGAGTTCGAATGCCAGCAGCACGTCCCAACGTGTGCCATGATAGGCGCCGCCGACCAGCGTCAGCTCGCTTTGTCCGGCGGCGATGCGCGCCTGCGCGACGCGCACCGCGTCAACGCCTGCGGACTCCTCGCCCATGAAGGTGCGTGAGGAGCCGACAATGCCGTGGACCAGCGAAATGTTGCCGGCAAGCAGATTGGGCAGCTGCGCCAAGAACAAGGTCGGCCGCAGATCGCTCATCAGCCGTTCGTTGAGAAAGGCGCCCGGCTGATTGGTCTTGCGCAGCCCGGCCATGATCGCCGTATCGACCGCGATGTCGCGTTCGCCACCGCCGGCGGCGACGATCATGTCGGTATGGTCGAGCAATTCGGCCTTGCCGGCTATCCCGGCATCGGTCAGCGCCAGCCCGGCGGAATAGACCCCGACCCGTTGCCACGTCTCCATCTGCCGCTGATCGCTCTTTTTCGGGATCTGCTTGTCGAAGCTCATCGGCGGCAGCTGATGCACGATGTAGGGTGCAAAGCTTTTGTCGTCGTACGGCGGCTGGTCGCCGCGCTCGAGATGTTCCCAGGCTTTTTCCAGCCCTTCTCCCAGGCAGGTGAGAAGCCCGACGCCGGTGATCCACACCTCACGGCGTTCGGTCACTTCGCAAACTCCTTGGCCGGGAAGTTGATGCGCTCGGCCCATTCCCACAATCCGGCGCGAAGTTCCGGGCTCGGATAGGGAATGATGCGGTAGGTCAGGGTCGCGTCGCAAATCGCGGCGCCCTTGCACCAACCTTTGGCTTCACCGATGGCGTAGCCGGAGCCCTCGTGGATGACCTTGCCTTCGAATTCGAGCTGGTCGCCGGGAAAGACCGCGTTGCGGATTTTGCCTTCCTTCACCCCGGCAAGCGCCGGAAGTCCGGTGAAGCCGGTGAGCGCGCTCACCAGCCAGCCGGTGGTTTGCGCCATGCATTCGATCAAGAGCACGCCCGGCATCAGCGGATAACCGGGGAAATGGCCCTCGAACACCGGGCTTTGCAACGGAACCGTGCAGATCGCGCGCGCAACACGTTCGCCGACATTGACGTCGACGAAGCGGTCGATCATCTGAAAATACTCAAGACGCATGAGGCGCTCAGGCGCCCTTGGCAGCGATCAGCTCGTCGATCCGCTCGCACAGGTTCTTCAGGACGAAGTACTGGTCGGTAGTAGCCTTGCCGTCGTTGACTTCCTGCGTCCATTGCTCGAGCGGGAGCTTTATGCCGAAGGCCTTATCGATGGCGAACGCGATGTCGAGGAAATCGAGACTATCGATCTCGAGATCGTTGATGGCATGACTTTCCGGCTTGATATTCTCGCGCGGGATATCGCAAGTCTCCGCAATGATTTCAGCCACTTTATCGAATGTGGTGGACATCGGGCGTGCTCTTTGTGGTCGGTCGAAGAACAAGCGCCGGCCCAGCCCGGCGCGAGCAAGCCCGGTCGCGTCGGGCCCCTCATTTGTGAAGGCCCCGTATAGCGAAGGATGCCGGCAAGTTCAACGGCGGCGGCCGCGGCCGCAGTTACGCTCAGCCACCGCAAAAAGCCGTATTTTGTTGGTCTAGCGCAAGAGCTTATCGCGTCGATGCCAAACCGCGCGAGTGAGTGCCGTGCTTGATCTGCCGTCGCGCTTGATCGGCAATGCCATGTTGCCTAAGGGAACGACCGGAGAGGACAGGGGGCCAATGCCGAACGCGCTCGTGCGCAAGCGGTGCTTCGTCCAGATGACCGGCTACGAGCCGGTCGGTCCGGAACACCAGCATCGCCGCTTCATTCGCGAGATGGCGCGGTTCCAGAAGGCGTGGAACGTACAAGGCAAGGTGTCGCCGCCGAAACTTTCGGCCGATGGGGCGGTCGCAAACTGGACGGTGGATACCTGGGGACCGAATTGGCGGGTCACGACGGATTTTCACTGGTTCCGCTGGGATGATTTCGTCGCCGCCGACATGGCGATGAGCGATTGGCGGCGCTTTCCGCTCGGCATTGCCGCTCTCATGGAATTCGTTCTGACCGGAACAGTGGTGCGCTATTTCATCGTGGCCTGGCGCTATGGCGCGTTTTTTCTTTATCCGCTGGTTTTCATTGCCGGAATGATGTGGCTGTCGATTGCGGCGACGCGGTTTGCCGTGATTCACGGCGGCTTGCCCTATCACATGCTGTTGGCGCCGTTGCTTTGGCTCGCGATCTTCGCAGGCCTGCGCTGGACCTTCGGCCGCATGGTCCATATCGGCTATGCATTAGACGATTGGTATTTCGCGCGCGACCTCATCCACCACGCACGGCCGCAGGTCCATGAACGTCTCGACCGGCTGGCGCGAGAGCTTGTTCGCTTGATGCGCGAGACCGACGCTGATGAGGTCATCGTCGACGGCCACAGCCTCGGTGCGCCGCTGTCGCTGGTGGTTATCGATCGCGCCCTGCAGCTCGATCCGCAGCTGCGCACCGGGCCGAAGCCCCTGCACATCGTCTCGACCGGCTCATCGCTCCTGAAAGTGGCGCTGCATCCGGCGGCCGGCTGGCTGCGCGAGGTGGTTCGCCGCGTGGCAAATACGCCGGCTGTCTACTGGGTCGAATACCAGGCGCTGGTCGATATCATTAATGTGTACAAGGTCGATCCCGTCGTCGCGCTGAGCCTGCCCCCCGCGGGCAAGCCGATCATCAAAATCATCCGCATTCGGCTGATGGTGGAGGAGCACACCTACCGGCGCTTCCATCTCAATTTCCTGCGCATCCATCGGCAGGCGGTGATGGGCAATGAGCGGCGCTACTTCTATGATTATTACATGCTGTGTTGCGGACCGATTCCGTTGGTGGATCGTGTCGCAAACCCGGAACAGGCGGTCGCGATTTTTGCTGCGGACGGTGCACTAAATTCAAGTGGAGGCGCCGAGGTCAAACAAGTTTCGCCGGCCGCCGCGGGGAGCTTTGATAAGTGACCGCGACGATTGCAAAGATCATTTGGCTGATCAGCGGCCTAGCGTGGTTCGCGCTGCGCCTTGTTCCTCGCCGGCGCTCGCGCAAGACACCGGTGCGCTATTCGGCGCGGGGCTTGCGCGAATTTGCTCTTCTCGCCGCGTCGTTCAGCGGGCTGGGCATCATGCCTTGCATCTATGTGACAACTCATTTTCCCCGCTTTGCCGATTATCCGGTGATACCCGCGCTGAGCTACCTCGGAATTGCCGTTGAGGTCGTCTGCCTATGGCTGTTCTATCGAACCCACCATGACCTGGGAGACAATTGGTCGGTCAGTCTCGACCTGCGTGAACGCCACACGCTCGTCACAACCGGCGTCTACGCCCTGGTGCGGCATCCGATGTATGCCGGGTTCTGGTTGATGGCGCTTGGCCAAGCACTGCTTCTGCCCAATTGGGTTGCCGGACCTGCCGGTTTGGTTGGCTTCGGCATCCTGTTTTTCGGGAGAATCGGCCGTGAAGAAGCGATGATGACTGCCGCATTTGGCGACGAGTACCGGGCCTATATGCGCCGCACCGCGCGGGTGGTTCCATGGTTGTACTAAAGCTGGCTTTGCTGAGTTCATCTCCACGTTGCATTTTTGCTACAGGTGCGCGCCGGTTTGCGGGGGCGCGCAGGATTTAGGGGGATTTCGAGGGCAAAATCTGGCAGTGCAATATGAACCGCTTAGAATGCAAAATGGCTCGGATTGCGGGTCCGGGCGCGGTGACCATGAGGGGGTCATGAGACGTTCGTGGCGACTGACGGCGACTGCGATGCTGATCGTTGGGATGATGCTTGCGCTCGGAACGGATCCGGGCGCGGCGCAATCGCGTGCGCACGTCTACCTGCTGCGCGGCCTGATGAATATTTTCTCACTCGGCATGGATACGCTCGCCGCTCAGCTGAACCGGAACGGCGTCTACGCTACGGTGCACGGCTATGGCGAGTGGCAGTCGCTTGCCGATCGGGCGGCGGCAGATTTTAAGGCCGGTAAAGAAGGGCCGATCATCCTGATCGGTCATTCGCTCGGCGCCGATGCGGTGATGGAAATGGCGGCCTATTTGGGCCGCAAGGGTATCCCGGTCGCCATGGTCGTGCCTTTCGATGGCACGCAATCGTTTGCGGCGAGCGACAACGTTGCCCGTGTGCTCAATCTCACGCAGCGCGACTATGCCTATATGCGACGCGGGCCCGGCTTCCACGGCACGCTCGCCAATGTCGACGTCAGTTCCGATCCGAATATCGACCATATCAATATCGACAAATCGCCGCGGCTGCATGCGCGCGTCGTCAACGAGGTTCTTGCCATCACCGGCGGCCATCGCCTCGCGGCGCCGAGCGGCCCGAAAGCTACGCCCGCGAGTGCCCCCGCGCCGGCCGGTCAGGACGGCGGCACGCCTGTGACGCCTGGCGGCAATGGCCTTAAGCCTGATGCGGCGCCTGCTGCGCCTCCCGCCGCCGCACCCACGCAGGTAAGTCCCGGCAAAACCGGAAATGGCGCGGATTCAGGCAAAGCAAGTCCGGTGGCCGATGGCACGCCCGTTATCGCGCTTCCGGAGCGCGGGAGCACGCGCCAGAGCGCCGAGAGCCCGGTCTCGCCGCCGCACAAACCGGCCACGTCCTCGCCGGCGGTGCACGCGGACCAAGTACCGAACTGATCTTTCGCCGAACTGATCTTTTTTGCCAGTCTTTTGATTGCCAAGTCTTTTGATTGCCAACTCAGCTTGGCGAAGAAGCGCGTCACTCTCGCATCGGGACGGCCACTTCAATCGGCGCGCAATTACTGCGTCCTTGCATCAGGCAATCTTGTTCGCGTTGTAGATCGCTGATCGTGTCGGCGATCCATACGCCCAGGCCGACGAGCAATGTAACGATTGCCAGCGCGATGACATTCATGATCATCCGGTGGCGATAATCGATCGGTTCGTCTTGCTCCTGTTCGAAGCGTGCGAACTCGTCGATATCGTCTTCCGCCGGCTCGATCGTGAAGGCCTCGCGCGCCGGCTTGCCGGGCTGGCGCGGCTCAAAGCGCAGCACTTGGCCGAATGCTTCGGCATCCCGTGGATTGGGCCGGTTGGGGATTGCCTTTGAACTGCCACGCATCATGGCCAGGATACGCCTCTGCGGCAAAATCGCCAGTCGCCGAATCTATGCGCGGCGGTGATAAAGCTGCGTAAACATAATGCAAACGGCGCCAGCCGTTTCCTGGCTTGGTGTAAGGAGTTGGACTCGCCAGGTTCGAAATTTATCCAGATTAGCGGATGTTCCGGGATTCGGTCGCCGCTCTACGGAGATCTTCATGAGCAAATGTTTTGAGCGTCTGCTGTTGCGAGGTTCGGCCATTGCGCTTGCGATCGCGACGATTCAATTCACGGTGTTCCTGACGGCGGTGGCGCCTGCCGCCGCGGCAGACGATTACGATGTCGGCACGATCCATATTTCGCAGCCCTGGTCGCGGGCCACTGCGAAAGGAGCGGCCACCGGGGCGGGCTATATGACGATTACTAACAAAGGCGCCGCGGCCGATAAGGTCAGCTGCGTTTCGGACGATGCCAGCGCGCAGTGCGAGATCCACAGCATGACGATGGAAGGCGGGGTGATGAAAATGCGCCCCGTCGAAGGCGGCCTGGAGATCAAACCAGGCGAATCCGTCATGCTCAAGCCCGGCGGCTATCATGTGATGTTCCGCGAGCTTAAGCATCCGCTCGAACAGGGGGCAGCGGTCAAAGTGACCTTGAAGTTCGAGCGCGCCGGCACGGTCGAGGTGGACTATCCGGTCCTCGCCCTCGGTGCAGCTGCCCCTGGCGCCAGCGGCGGAGGGACGATAATGCAAGGCTCTGGCGGCGGCATGAACATGCAAGGGCCCGGCGGCGGCATGATGCAGATGGACAAACGCTGAGCGTTTAGACGCGCTCCCAAAGCATGACCGCGGAAAGCCGTAACCGGTTTTCAGAAAATCATGCGCAAACAATAATGGACGTTTTGCCAGCGCCGCCAAGGGATTGAGCGCGACCGACTAAAAAGAAAGCCAAACGCTCAGCCCCATGGGCAGGAATGCTCTATTGATTGGGCTGATCCACCACACTCGGTGGGAACTAATTGTTGCTCAACAAGTTTGGTTCACGTCCTCTGTCGGGACGAACACATAAAAAGCCTACCCGCATTTCAGCGATCGTACTGATTGTCCGATCATTCGGCCAATTGCATCGCGGCCAAGAGCTTTCAAAAAGCTCCTGGCCTCTAGCTCATGGGAGGCTCGCTATGGCGCGTATTTCGCTGCGTCCTGTCCTCAAAACCAATCACGTGCCGGCGACCGCAGTCATTCTAGCAATTCCAGTCGTGCTTGCCGGCCTTGCCGCCGCGCAGGACACTGAAGGCCAGGTCAGCCCGGGCGGCTGGCGCCAGCCGTTTTCGAATAAAACGCGCCCGATGCTCCTATGATTAGGATTGATCATGACATCGTTTATTCAGACCGCAGCCCTGATCGCGGCGTGTGGTTCGGCTGTTTTTTGGTTTGCGTCCGCAATGTGCCGCCTGCCCAGAATAAAACCGGGTATGGACGACTTGGATAAAATGACTGAGCTTTCCAACAGGCTGCAAAGAATGAGCACGTGGAATTTCTGGGCCGCAGGACTGATGGGCGTCGGCGCTCTGCTCTCGGTGTGGGCTAGACTTCTCTAGAAGAAGTATTGGCGCGACATGGCGATGTTCCCAGCAGGTCGGCAAGCGCAGACGACTTTGACGCCTACGGGCACTATCGATTTTTGCTCGGAGCCACTCACTGAACTTCCCCAATGGGGCAGAGGCTCGTGTCATGAACTTAAACATCAACGGTGAAGACCGAGCCTTCGACGCACCCGATGACATGCCGCTGCTTTGGGTGCTACGCGATGTGCTCGGCATGACCGGCACCAAATTCGGCTGCGGCATCGCGCAATGCGGAGCCTGCACTGTGCATATCGACGGCATCCCGGTGCGCGCCTGTTTGCTGCAGGTCGGTGCGATCGGCAATCGCCCCGTGACGACGATCGAAGGCATCGGCGCCAC
>CATPBC010000301.1 GCA_955652195.1 uncultured Xanthobacteraceae bacterium
CATTTTAACGTACGGCAAAATCTCGATTACGGGCGGCGCATGAGCCGACGGCCGCGCGACACGGGCGAATTCGAGCGCATCGTCGCCTTGCTCGGCATTGCGCATCTGCTCCATCGCCGTCCGCGGATGCTCTCCGGCGGCGAACGCCAGCGCGTCGCCATTGGCCGCGCCTTGCTGATGCGGCCGCGGCTGTTGCTGCTCGATGAGCCGCTCGCCTCGCTCGATGCTGGTCACAAGGGCGAAATTCTGCCTTATCTCGTGCGCCTGCACGATGAGGGCGGCATTCCGATGGTCTATGTCAGTCACATCGCTGCGGAGGTGCGCCAAATCGCGACCCATGTGGTACGGCTCGACGAGGGCCGCGTCACTGCCGCAGGCGGGCTCGAACTCCTTGCCGGCGCTAACTGATCTCGAACCGTAACCTCCGATGGCAAGCGCTGCTTCGCTGATTGAAAAACATTCAACCGCGCTGGGCGTCGCGTGCGGCGCCGGCGCAGCCTTGTTCTGGGCGTTAGGCTTTGTCGCCGCCCGGCAAGGCGTCACGTCAGGCCTGTCGCCGCTTGTCATAGCGCTGCACCGTTTCGCTTGGCCGGGTCTGGCGCTGCTGCCGCTGGTCGCGAAAAATAATTTCGCCGATCTGCGCGTCATCGGGTTCCCCCGCGCAGCGGCGCTCGCGGTGTTTGGCGGCTTGCCGCTCGCGCTGTTGAGCTATGTCGGCTATGTGCTCGTGCCGCTCGGTCACGGTGCCGTCATTCAGCCATCGTGCGCCGCGCTTGGCGGTCTTGTTCTGGCGCGTCTCGTTCTCAAAGAGCCGCTGCCGCCGCGGCGGATTGTCGGCGCGCTGGCCATCGTCGCCGGTTTGCTGGTGATCGGCGCGGAGGCGCTGCAGACAATCGGCGCGCACGGCCTGCTTGGCGATTTCCTGTTTGTCGCGGCGGGGAGCTTTTTCGCGGTTTTCGGTGTGCTGTTGCGGCGCTGGCGAATAGGCGCGATCCGGGCGGTCGCGGTCACCAGCGTTTTGTCGCTCGCCGGATTGCCGATCCTTTTGTTCAGCTTCGGCAACATGCTTGCCGCCGGCTTCTACGAAAATGCGATGCAGGCGCTGGTGCAGGGCGTGCTGGCCGGCGCCGGGGCGATTTATCTGTTCACGCGCTCCGTTGTTTTGCTCGGCGCGAGCCGTGCCGTGCTGTTTCCCTCGCTGGTGCCGCCGTTCACGCTGCTGATCGGCTATCTGACGATCGGCGAAGCGCCAAGCGCCGCGCAGCTCGCCGGGCTCATTATTGTGCTCGTCGGTTTTCGGCTGACGCAACGGGCGTAGGGCGTTAAGCCGCTTTGCGCGACGCCAGGAACTCGCCGATTCGATTCAGTGCTTTCAAGATGTTCTCGGTCGAATTGGCGTAGGAGACGCGCACATATCCCTCGCCGAGAATGCCGAAATCCGGACCGCCGATCAGTGCGACGCCGGCGTCCTCCAGGAGTGCCGAGGCTAACGCTTTGGCCTTCCAGCCGGTGCGCTTGACGTTAGGGAACGCGTAAAATGCGCCCTTCGGCGTGGCGCAGGAAATTCCCGGCAGCTTGTTCAAGCCGGCAACGACGACTTTGCGGCGCCTGTCGAATTCGGCGACCATTTTTGCCGGCTCATCCTGCGGGCCGGTCAGCGCGGCGAGCCCGGCATATTGCGCCGAAGCATTGACGCAGGAGTGCAGGTTGACCGCAAGCTTGCGCGCATATTCATAAAGTTTCCCCGGCCACACCGCGTAGCCAAGCCGCCAGCCCGTCATGGCATAGGTTTTCGACCAGCCGTTGAGCAGGATCAGCCGATCGCGGATCGACGGATAGGTAAGCAAACAAACGTGCTGTTCGCCGTCATAGACCATGTGGTCGTAGATCTCGTCGGACATGACCGCGACGTCGGGAAAACGCTCCAGGCCAGCGACGAGCTTGTCGATCTCCGCTTTCGGCGTCACACCACCCGTCGGATTGGCCGGCGAATTGAGAATGAGGAGCCGCGTACGCGGCGTGATCAGTTTAAGTGTTTCCTCGGCGGAAAAAGCGAAATTGTTCTCCTCGCGGATCGGCACTGGAATTGGCCGTGCGCCGGTATATTCGATCATCGAGCGGTAGATCGGAAATCCGGGATCGGGATAGAGAATCTCGGCGCCCGGCTCGCCGAACATCAAAACCGACATGAACATGGTCGGCTTGCCGCCTGGCATGATCATCACTTCATCCGGCGAGACCTTTACGTTGAAGCGTTTACCGAGATCGGCTGCCACCGCCTCGCGCAGCGGCAGAATACCGACCGCGGGCGTGTAGCCGTGATGACCGTCGCGCAAGGCCTTGATTGCCGCCTCGACGATAAAATCCGGCGTGCGGAAATCCGGCTGCCCGATACCGAGATTGACGATGTCGCGGCCTTGCGCGGCGAGTTGCATCGCGCGCGCCAGCACCGCGAAGGCATTCTCCTCGCCGATGCGGTCGAAGGCGGCGACAGTTTTCAGCATGGCAGTCCCCCCTGACGATTTTGCGCGGCAGTTCAACCCAATCGCCGGTCAAATGCAAACACCAGGTAGGTGCTGCAAGCGGCAAGCGCAAAAAGGGAAAAGCCCCGGACTTGATCCGAGGCTTCTGACGCAATTATAGCCGCGTGTTTTGCAGGCTTAGGAGCCGTTACGCACGTTGAATTCAGCGCCGGACTGGTACGATTGCTGGGTTCCGCTCTTCAACGAGCCATTGGGATATTGATAGGCGAATGCCGGCGTTGCCAGCGTGGCAACGACGAGCGCCGACAAAACCAATTTCTTTTGCAGAGAGCTCATTTACGAATCTCCGTTTGGCAGTCGCCCTTGACCCGCTAACTAATCCACCTTTTGCATTGCACAATGTCGATCGGCGCCGCTGGACATCAAGATATTTTGATAAGGATCAAAATCTTACCGTCAAATTGACGTCATGATTTTTGGCGGTATGCTGCATTGCAAAATACGCATTCCGAAACCCGTTTTGTATCAGTGCATTAAATCCGGCGCCGCACACCACTCGGTTCGCAACGTGCCCGTGCGCAATCACGGAAACGCGATATATCTACAGAACCAGCGATCGTGGTCCTGTGAAAATTGCATTGCAGCCATTTACGACAGTGCCAGGCGAGCCGCGCGAATTGAGCGGAGAAGATTATGCCGAGAGACAACAGCGCACGAGACGGATCGCAGGCGCGTTTGCGGTCGCAATTATGGTTCGACAATCCTGACAATCCGGGAATGACGGCGCTCTATCTCGAGCGCTATCTCAATTACGGGCTCACGCGCGCCGAATTGACCTCGGGCCGCCCGATCATCGGCATTGCCCAAACCGGCTCGGACCTCAGTCCGTGCAATCGCCATCATCTTGAACTGGCGCAGCGCGTGCGCGCCGGCATTCGCGATGCGGGCGGCATCGCGATCGAATTCCCGGTGCATCCAATTCAAGAAACCGGCAAGCGTCCAACCGCGGCGCTCGACCGCAATCTCGCTTATCTCGGCCTGGTCGAAGTGCTGTACGGCTATCCGCTGGACGGCGCCGTGCTGATGACCGGCTGCGATAAAACCACGCCGGCCTGCCTGATGGCCGCGGCCACGGTGAATACGCCGGCGATCGTGCTCTCAGGCGGCCCGATGCTCAATCACGTGCAGGACGGCAAGCTCATGGGCTCCGGCACGTTAATCTGGCAAGCGCGCCAGGATCAGGCGGCCGGCAAGATCGGCTACAAGGAATTCATCGACATCGTCGCCGCCTCGGCGCCGTCCGCCGGTCATTGCAACACGATGGGCACCGCCTCGACCATGAATGCGATGGCCGAAGCACTCGGCATGTCGCTGCCGGGTTGCGCCGCCATTCCCGCGCCATACCGCGAACGCGGACAAATCGCTTATGAGACCGGCCTGCGCGCGGTCGAGATCGTGCGCGAGGATCTCAAGCCCTCGGATATTCTCACCCGCGCGGCGTTCGAGAACGCGATTGTGGCCTGTTCGGCGATCGGCGGCTCGACCAATGCGCCGATCCACATCAACGCGATCGCGCGGCACATCGGCGTCGACCTTGCGATCGATGACTGGGAAAAGATCGGCTATGACGTGCCGCTGCTCGTCAATATCCAGCCGGCCGGCGAATATCTCGGCGAGGATTATTATCGCGCCGGCGGACTGCCGGCGGTGATGCGCGAACTCCATGCGGCCGGCCGGGTGCATGGCGATGCGCTCACGATCAACGGCAAGACGGCAGCCGAAAATGTCGCGACGGCGAAGGTCTGTAATGCCGAAGTCATACGACCTTACGATCGGCCGCTGAAAGCGACCGCCGGATTCAAAGTACTGCGCGGCAATCTGTTCGATTCCGCCATCATGAAGACAAGCGTGATCTCCGACGAGTTCCGCGAACGCTATCTCGCCAATCCCAAGGCTCCGAATGCCTTCGAGGGCCGCGCGGTCGTGTTCGACGGACCGGAGGATTATCACCGGCGCATCGACGATGCGGCGCTCGGCATCGACGAGCATACAGTTCTCTTTATGCGCGGCGCGGGCCCGATCGGTTATCCCGGCTCGGCCGAGGTCGTGAACATGCAGCCGCCAGCCGCGCTGATCAAAAAAGGCGTCACTGCGCTCGCCTGCATCGGCGACGGCCGGCAGTCCGGAACGTCCGGTTCGCCATCGATCCTCAACGCTTCGCCCGAAGCGGCGGCCGGCGGCGGTCTCGCGCTGCTCAAGACGGGCGATCGGGTGCGCATCGACCTCAACAAAGGCAGCGCCGATATCCTCATTTCAGCGAATGAATTGGCAGCGCGCCGCGCGGCTTTGGAAAAGAATGGCGGCTACCATTACCCGCCCAGCCAGACGCCGTGGCAGGAAATC
>CATPBC010000302.1 GCA_955652195.1 uncultured Xanthobacteraceae bacterium
CGCTGGGGCCAGGGCATGCACATCCTGGAATATACGGGGTAACTTCCTCTCCCCGCTTGCGGGGAGAGGTGAATTTTTACCGCCGCGGCGCAAAGCCGAACGCGCGCTCGAAGCGCGTGGCGTAATCCGGCCACACCTGCGGATTGACGATGCGCGTGACCGGCTTGCCGTCGAGCGCATCGAGCATCTGTTCGGCGGCGATCTTTCCGATATTGGCGCGCGCTTCGCGGGTGACGCCCGCGGTATGCGCGGTGACGATGACGTTGTCGAATTTGAGCAACGGATGCGCGGCTGCCGGCGGCTCCTTGCCCCAGACGTCGAGCCCGGCGCCGGCGATTTTCTTCTCGCGCAAGGCGACTTCCAGCGCCGCCTCGTCGTGAATGAAGCCGCGCGCCGTGGTGATGAAATAGGCGCTCGGCTTCATGCGCGCATATTCGCGCGCACCGATCATGCCACGCGTCTCGTCGGTCAGCGGGCAGTTGATCGAGACGAAATCGGCGGCGCGCAACAATTCGTCGAGCGCGACCTTGCGGGCGCCGCGGTGGCGCGTCTCGTCGGCATCGACGTAAGGATCGTAGGCGATCACGTCCATGCGGAAGAGCCCGCCACACAGTTCGGCGACGCGCCGTCCGACATTGCCGATGCCGATAATGCCGATGGTCTTGCCGTGCGCCTCGCGGCCGGTGAAGTCGTTGCGGTCGCGCAGCGTGCCGGCGCGCAGCGCGCGGTCGCACTCGACCACGCGCTTGACCAAAGCGAGCATCATGCCGAGCACATGTTCGGCGACCGATTCCGCGTTGCCGCCGGCCTGATTGAGCACGAGGACGCCGCGCTCGGTGCAGGCTTTGACATCGACCGTGTCGTAGCCGGCGCCGTTGGTCGATACGAGCAACAGGTTCGGCGTCTGCGCCAACAGTTCGGCGCCGGTGTGAAGATCGCGCGCCAGCTCGTCGCGCGCCGAACTCGTCTGATAGGCATGCGCCGCCGCCAGCACGGACTTCGCCGCAGCCGTCGGACTGCCGTTTTCGAGCTGGTCGAGCCGCACGTCGCCGCGCTTGCCGACGATATCGAGGTAGCCGATCGGCACGTGCGGCGTGACCAGAAACACGCGCTTATTGTTGACGGCGTTATTCATTGTTCGCGTTCCGCCCCTCAATCCGCTTGCGGCACGGTCAGCGCCACGAGATTGGCAATATCGGCGCAATCGTCCACTGTCCAGATCGCGTCGATCATTGCCGCCACGTCATTGTGAGGAATCGCACGCGCGGCCGCGTCGCGCAATTTTGCTTCGAGGTCATTATCGGTCATCGGATTTTCATCGCTGCCGCGCGCGGCGCGCTGCGCGCGCTTGTGCAGCTTGCCATCGGCGGTCGTGATCTCGACGGCGGCGGCAACAGTCGGGAAGCTTTCGTCGCGCCGCACCGCGACCTTGCCGCGCATCGCGACGACGCGCGGATCGTTCACGCAAGCCTCGCTGAACTGCTCGACGCCGGCTTTGCCGGTGACCAGCGCCGCGGCGACTGCGTGCTGCACACTCACCTGCGATTGACCGCTCGTTGAGATGTTCGGCCGGTCGGTGCGCGCGGCGAGCAGCGGATTGCCGATCACCGTGACTTTTTCTACGACGGCGTGCGGATATTCACGCCGCCAATCGAGCACGCAATCGAGCACCGGATGAACCACAAAGCCGCACGGGTAGGGCTTATACGCGGTCTTCATGATCTCCCAACTGTCGCCAAGGCCGTCGGTGAGAAAGGAAAGCTGCGGCGTTTCCGCGAGCGCATGGAAGTAGCCTTGCGCGCCGGTGAGCGGCTCGGGCGGTCCGGCAAAACCGTCGCCCGCCAGCAGCGCCGACCACAGACCGTTGCGCGCGGCATTGCCGACGCCGACGCTCTTTGCCGGCGTGCCGAGGCATTCGCATAGTCCCGCCGCCTGCGTCGCGGCGATGCCGAGCGCCCAGATCAGCGGTTCGGTTGTGAGCGCCAGCAGCTTGCCGCTCGCGGCGGCGGCGCCAAACACGCCGCAGGTCGCGGTGATGTGCCAGCCGCGCCGGTAATGGCTCGGCGACATCGCAAGCCCGATCCGGCATTCGATCTCGTTGCCGAGCACCAAAGCGAGGATGAGATCGCGGCCGCTCACGTGCTTGAGCTCGCCGAGCGCCAAAAGGGCAGGGGCCACCGGCGCGGTCGGATGGATCACGGTCGGCACATGGGTGTCGCAGAAGTCGAGCACATTGGCGCTTGCCGCGTTGAGAAACGCGGCGCTTAGCGCATCCGCGCGCTCGCGCCGCCCGATCACCGCGGCCTGCCGGCCGCCGGAAAAAGCGGCGAGCGAGCGCAGCGCGGTTTCGATCGCCGGCTCGCGGCAGCCGGTAAGCGCCACGGCAAAGAAATTCATAAGCGCGCGTTTGGCTTGGTGCACGACCGGCGGCTCAAGCGCATCCGATTTTGTTTCGGCGACGAATTGCGCTAGCCGTTCGGTCACACCCGTATTGTGCGGCATCTCACCCCTCGTGCAGCGGCCGGAGCATCGACCGCCGCGGTCAAAAGTGCAAGGATGCGGCGAACGCGAGTGCGAGTTGTTCGCGAGTTGTTCAATTTAATTGGAGTGAATGATGCAGAAGGTTCTCGTTACCGGCGCCGCCGGCGATATCGGCACGCGGCTGCGTAAGATTTTGCGCGGCGTCTATCCGCATATCCGGGCGAGCGATATCCGCAAACCCGCCGATCTCGCCGCCGGCGACGACTTTGTCGCTGCCGATCTCACCGATCTTGCGCAAGTGGAGAAAGCGGTCGCTGGCATTGAAGGCGTCGTGCATCTCGGCGGTCATGCGGTGGAAGGCTCGTGGGAGACCATCCTCAACGCCAACATCATCGGTTGCTATAACCTGTTTGAGGCGGCCCGCCGCGCCGGCGTCAAGCGCGTAATCTTTGCGTCGTCCAATCACGCCATCGGCTTCTATCCGCGCACGCAGCGCATTGGCGTCGAGGGCCGGGTCAAGCCGGACAGCCGTTACGGCGTGAGTAAGGCGTTCGGCGAAGCGCTCGGCTCGCTCTATGCCGACAAGCACGGGCTGCGCGTGACCTGTCTGCGCATCGGCAATATCGCCGACGCGCCGGCTGACGAGCGCCGCTTATCAATCTGGGTCAAGCCGGAAGATCTGGCGCAGCTGGTGCGCATCGGGCTCGAGCACCCGGAGATCAATTTCGAAATCTTCTACGGGGTCTCCGATAATGCGGCGAGCTTTTGGGACAATAGCCGGGCGCAGAAACTCGGCTATCGGCCGCAAGGCCGCGCCGAAGACTTTCGCCAGCAAGCGTTGGCCGCGCAGGCCAAGCTGCCGCCCGATCCGATCGGCGCGCGCTATCAGGGTGGGCCGTTCTGCAGCGCCGAGTATGACGCCGATCAAAAGCGCTAACGGGGCTAAACCCGCTCCACGGCGCGGGCCGGTGGCACGCGCATCATGCGGCCGCTTTGCGCCGCAAGCCGCTGATAGCGCTGCCTGCTGCCGAGGAGATGCCGCCGCATGGCGCGGCGCGCCGCCGCGACATCCGACGCCTCGATGGCCGCGGCGATGGCGCGGTGTTCGGTCTGAATGCGCTCCAAATACGAGCGCAAGTCCTTGCCGGTCTTTAATCCAATGCGCACGCTCTGCCGCGGAATGAGAAGGCGGCCGAGAAATTCGAGAAAGCGCATGAAATGCGGATTGCCCGTCGCCGCAGCGATCGCTTGATGTAAGGCAAAATCCTCATCGATCGCGGCTTCACCGCGCGCCAGCGCTGCGTCGATGGCGGCGAGCGCGCTGGCGACGCGCCGACGCGAGGCCGCATTCGCCCGCTCGGCGGCAATGCCCGCAGCTTCGACCTCGACCCCGGTACGCAGCTCCATCACCTGCACCACTTCGGCGATCGAGCGCAAACCGTCAGGATCGATGCGGAACGGCCGGCGCTGCACATCGCGCACAACAAAGGCGCCGACGCCTTGGCGTGTCTCGACCAGCCCTTCGGCGCGCAGCACTGCGACCGCCTCGCGCACCACGGTTCGGCTGACGCCGAGCGCCGCCGTCATTTCCTGCTCGGTCGGCAGGCGCGCCCCAGGCGTAATCCGTCCGCTGGCGATTTCCGCGGCGAGCCGCTCGACGACTTCGCCGGTCCGGTTCTTGGCCGGACCAAGCGGGTGAAAGAAATCGGCAGGGAGCCTTGACAGGGGCAAATCCGTTTGGTCAGGTCATCATATGACCTGATGACTACGCTAGGCAGGCCGCCCGGTCAACCGCGCCGCCGCGCCGACCCAGGGAGGAGACAATGCGCCGACGTGACGTTCTTCGCGGCACCGCAGGCTTCGTCAGCACGCTGGCACTCGCCCGTGCCGCGCAAATCCCGGCTTTCGCCCAGGGCAAGACAGCTCTCAAAGCCTCCGATGTTCATCCGGCC
>CATPBC010000303.1 GCA_955652195.1 uncultured Xanthobacteraceae bacterium
TCCGTCGTCACCGCCATAACGGTCGAGCCCGATCGCGACATAGTAGATCATCTGCGCAAAAGCCAAGGTAATCATGATGAAATAGACACCGCGGGTGCGCAGGCTGAGCGCACCGACGACAAGCGCGTAAAGTGCTGCGGCCGCGATGGCGACCGGCCACTGCACGAAACCCGAAGCAATGCCTTCCTTCGCCAGAATGCCGACTGCATAGCCACCGATGCCGAGATAAGCGGCGTGTCCGAAGCTCACCATGCCGCCAAAGCCCATGATCAGGTTGAGGCTTAGGGCCGCGATTGCCAGAATGATTATGCGGGTGAACAGCGTCAGTGCGAATGTCTCTCCAGCAAGCGCTGTATAGACCGGCACAAGAGCCAGAATCACGATAAGAGCGACATTGATGGCCACGCGCGGCGTCAGCACGCCGGGGAGCCCTGCTTTCTGCACGGCAGGGATTGGACTCATTTACTCGCCGCCGGAAACAAGCCCTCGGGGCGCACGATCAGCACAAGCGCCATCACCAGATAGATGGTCATAGATGACAATGCTCGACCTAAGCTTGAAGAAGCGCTTTCGCTCAGAAATGCACGCAACAGATCGGGCACGAAGGCCCGCCCGACGGTATCGGCGAGTCCAACCAGCAGCGACGCGACGAATGCGCCGCGGATCGAGCCGATGCCGCCAATGGTGACGACGACAAAGGCGGCGATCAGAATGTTCTCGCCCATACCAATCTGGACTGTAAGAATCGGCGCCTGCATCAATCCGGCGAAGCCGGCAAGCGCAGCGCCCAACCCGAACACCAGCGTGTAGAGCAGTTTGATGTTGACACCGAGCGCGCCGACCATTTCACGATTCGAAGCTCCGGCGCGGATGAGCATGCCCAGGCGAGTGCGCATGATCAGAAAGTATATGAGTACAGCGACGGCGAGCGTCACCGCGATGATCACAAGCCTGTAAAGCGGGTAAAATAGACCAGGCACTACCTCGATCGCATTGAGCATCTCGGGTGGCAATGACAACGTCATGCCAGCTGGTCCCCATATCAGCCGCACTAGCTCGTTAAAGAACAGCAACAAGCCGAACGTACCGAGCACGTGATCGAGGTGATTGCGGCCGTACAAGCGCCGCATGGCGACAACCTCGAGCACCATGCCGACTAGCGCCGTCGCAGCAAGCGCAAGAATTGCGCCAAGCAGAAAGCTATCGGTCCATTCTGCGAAACTTGCAGCGAAATAGGCGCCCAGCATGTACAGCGAACCATGCGCGAGATTGACGAGATCCATAATGCCGAAGATCAGCGTCAAGCCTGCCGCCAGCAGGAACAGCAGCATGCCAAGCTGGATGCCGTTCAGAAATTGCTCGAAGAAGTAAAGCATGGCTCAAGGCCAGTCTTATGACATTTGATTATGCTCGCGCTTGTCACGAGCATGCACGTCTTGCCATTTCAAGCGAGGGAGACGTGCGAAACAGGCGTGGATGGCCGGGTCAAGGACCGCCGCCACGCAGCGGCGAGCCCCACCCGGCCGTGGCTTGCTATCAAGTCAAACGCGATAGCTAAACAGGTATGCGCTCACTTCATCGAACATCGATCGTGGAATCGATCCTGATCGTCCTTGACGATCGTCGCAACGGTATGGAGCGAATAACTGCTGTCGGAGTTCTTCACGGCGTCCTGAAGATAAAAGTTCTGAATCGGGATATGATTGTTGCCGAATTTGAAATTGCCGCGCACCGACTTGAAGTTGGCCTTTTCCATCTCCTTGCGCATGCCTTCTTTGTTGCTGAGATCTCCTTTTACGGCCGTTACAGCAGAATCGATCAGTCCCACAGCGTCGTAGGTCTGCGCGCCATAGAACGACGGCGAGGCATTGTATTTCGCTCTGTAGTCGGCGACGAATTTCTGATTGGTGAGATTGGGCAGATCGTTGACCCATTCCTGAGCGCCGGGGATGCCGACAGCGAGGTCCTTCAATCGCGGCAGCGACAAATCGTCGACGGTGAATGCTGTATAGAGCGGGATCTGCCCCTTGAGCCCCGCCTGTACATATTGCGTGACAAACTGGACGCCGGCGCCGCCTGGATAGAACGCAAAAATTGCATCGGGTTTTGCGGCACGCGCCTTGGAGAGTTCAGCCGAAAAATCGAGTTGATCTGGCCAGCGCGTAAGCTCCTGCCCGACGATTTGACCCTTGAAAGTCTGTTGCACGCCCGCGAGCATGTCTTTTCCCGCAGCATAGTTCGGACCGATGAGGAAGGCAGATTTCACGCCTTTCTGATTCATATACAAACCGACCGCTGCGGGCGTCTGATCGTTTTGCCACGAGGTCGAGAACGCATAGGGCGAGCACAATTCACCGGCGAACTGCGATGCGCCGGCGTTGGTGACCACCGTCATCGTCTTCGAATCGACCAGCGGCTTGACCGAGGCGAGCAGCACATTCGACCAAATATATCCAACGACGAAATCCACATGATTGGACTCGATCAACTCTTGGGTTTTCTGCACGCCCACTTCCGGTTTGGTCTGGTCATCGGCGTAAATCACTTCAACGGGCAAGCCGCCAAGCTTGCGCCCATGATGATCGAGCCCAAGTTCAAACGAATTCTTCATATCGTTGCCGATCGCGGCCGGCGGACCGGTAAAGGTCGAAATGAAACCGATCTTCACCGTTTTTTGCTGGCCCATCGCCGGCCCGGCGGCCAGCGCCAGCACGGTCCCCGCAGCAATACACACTTTTCTCATTTAGCCCCTCCTCTGGTGGGCGACGGCCTGTGCGTCAAAGCATATCAAAGTACTCACGGTGCTCCCATTCGCTGACGTCGGCCTGTTCAGGGTTGTTGGTCGTTGCCTTGCTGCACCGCGTGATCTCAGCTTCCTTCATATGAGCATAATAGTCCACAAATCCTTCGCCAAATCCGGCACGGAAACAGGCACTCGCACGTAATGCCGCAAGCGCCTCTTCCAGCGTCGCCGGCAATGCCTCTGCGGCGCACTTCTGGTATGGCGCCTCGGTGGATGGACCTGGATCGAGACCACGGGCAATTCCATCGAGCCCC
Source organism: uncultured Xanthobacteraceae bacterium (assembly GCA_955652195.1). Taxonomy (GTDB): domain Bacteria; phylum Pseudomonadota; class Alphaproteobacteria; order Rhizobiales; family Xanthobacteraceae; genus BOG-931. The sequence goes on from CATPBC010000303.1 coordinate 3,058, forward strand.
GCGTAGATCTGCGAGGCTATATAGAGGTACGGGTTGGCCAGCGGTTCGCCGCTGCGATTTTCAATATGCGTTGCCGGATCGCCGCAGTCCGCCATGATGCGGATCATGGCGCCACGATTGTCCTTGGCCCAGACTGCTTGAACGGGGGCCATGGTGTTGAGGCCGCGATAACGCTTGTAGCCGTTGATCGTCGGCGTAGTGAAGGCCGTCGCGGCGCGCGCATTGGCCAACAGGCCGGCCAAAAACTTATAGCCGAGCGGCGACAGCACATCCCTGTCATTCTGCGACGTAAAGGCGTTCGCCTTGGATTTCGCGTCGACCAGCGATTGATGCAGATGCCAACCGCTGGCGAGCGTATTGGGTAGGCGCGGCCGGCACATGAAGCTTACGAGATAGCCATGCCGACGGGCCACCTGTTTGACCGCGCTGCGAAGCAGCACCATTGTGTCGGCGGCCGCGATCCCAATTTCGGGAGCCAAGGTGAACTCATATTGGCTGGGCCCGAATTCGACTTCGACGGACTGCAGCGGTAGGCCGAGCGCCACGACACTCTTACGCAAGATATCAAGAATTGGCGCGACCTGATCGTAACGGCCCTCCGTTAGGTATTGATAACCGTGCGTCGTGTGGCTCACCCGCGGCGGCTCGGCCGGCCAGTCGAGCGTATCAGTGGCAAGTCTAAGGTCTTCTATCTTGAACAGGTGAAACTCAATCTCGAGGCCAGCCACATAATCGAAACCGGCCTTAGCAAGTTTATTGAGCGCGTCGCGGCAAAGCTGCCGGGTAGCGAGCGGGACCTTCTTGCCGTTGGCAAAATAGCAGTCACACAAAACCCAGCCGGTGTTTTTTGCCCAGGGCAAAGTCCGAAAAGTTTGCGGATCGGCCACCATGATGAAATTACCGGCGCCACCCATTTCCGAAATGCCCATCCCGGCGTCAGGTTCAAAAACCGGAAACACGGTACGATGCGCAGTGTCCTTGGCGAAAAGCGTGCTGGTCATTGTCACGCCGCTGCGCAGCGCATGTGAGGCCTCGGTTGCAACGAGAGTCTTACCCCGCAGCACGCCGTGTTGATCTGGAAATGAAAAACGAACCAGCTCAAGTTTCTTTTGGGTGATCGCTTTCTCGACAGCCATGGCGGCGCGAACTTGTGCTCCGCTCCACAATCGATGCCGATCAACGAAACTCAACGCGAGCGACCGGCGCTTATGCGATGACATGCTATTGCCCCGATATGCTCCCGGACGGCGGCTTCGCGGACTAAATTCAGGGCAATTTAGCCCAACTTGCGGCATTGCGCTTGGCGGCGTCGGTTCGCTGCCAATAGCCGCGCCAGTCATTAGTCGGGCCGATACCATCAATCGCCGCCGGCCCGATCATCATCTTGGCGGAGGTCGCGTCGAACCTGATCGGCGGGGCGTCGCCCTTTTCGACAGCATCAATTGCAGCGCGCAATAACCGTCGATATGCGGCGATCGCCTTGTCAGATTGCCCAAGATGCTCCTGGGTGCGATCGGCAATTGCCCCCATCGACTCGCAGGCCCATTGATCGTGAACATTAATGTCGGCGCCCATCCCAGTATAGGTGTCTTGTTCCTGCTCGTGCGGATCGAACCCGTAATTGTTGCTCTTGTTCTTGCGCGGGACATAGTCCGGCAATTCATAGAGCTGCAGGCGTTGGCGCCGCATCTCATCTTTGTCCACCGGCGTGCCGAAACTGGTGAAGATCGCATACCAATAATGCTTTTTATCGTCGATCGGCACGTGCCACTGCGTGATGGTCATTTCCCGGCTCATCGGTATGACGAAGGCATTCGGGAACATCAAATTCGTCACGCGCACGTGACTATTGTCGGCATCGATCTGCCGCAGCGCCAAGATGCGAAAGCCGAAATCCGTCGGCTCGACCTCGATGCGCGGACGCGGAAATTCGCGCATGATTTTGGTCATCGGCATCGCCGAATCGATCGAAGTATCTCGGAACAGCTTGCCGTAACCCGCCTTGGGATCTTCGTCATGAAAAAAACGATGCAGGAAAGACGTGTGCGCCGGATCGATGCCGACTTCCAATGATTGCAGCCAGTTGCAATCAATCATGCCCTTGAACGCGAAGGTGTGCGAACTCGGTGCGACAAAGCAATCGAAGTCGGGAAATTCCGGCGGCGCTCCGGCTCCCATATAGGCAAATAAAATGCCGCTGCGCGCTATGACGGGATAGGCTTTGTGACGGACGTTGCGACACAAATTGCTGTCCTCCGGCTCCGCCGGCGTCTGCAGGCATTTGCCCTCAACATCGAACAGCCAGCCATGAAATGCGCAACGCAGACCGCCGTCCTCGAGACGTCCATACGCCAGATCGGTGCTGCGGTGCGGACAGGCCCGGCCGAGGAGCCCGTAGCGCCCCGTCTCGTCACGGAAGATCACAAGGTCTTCGCCAAGGAGCCGCACCGGCTTTATAGGACGGTTGCCGCCGAGTTCGTCGACTAGGGCGGCTGGTTGCCAATAACGCCGCAGTAGCCCCCCTGCAGGTTTACTGGGACCAACGCGCGTGATTCGATCATTCTGTTCCGCACTCAGCATGGCGATCTCCGTTCCCTGCCGAACTACCGAGGCGTTCACAAGAAAGCACACTGCTGGCGGTGATGCATATCCGGTTGGTGCTGGAGCTGCAGGTGCCGCCGCCCGGTACACCACAGCAGCAATTGATCTGATCCGTTCGACAAGCCACTGTAGCCCGGCAACTTGCTTCACGCCTCTTACAAATGGTCACTCCTGGAGAATAGCTAAGCATTCATGAGACGAAGTTATGGCCCAAAAAATTGAACTCGGTCTCGATACATTCGGTGACATTCAGGCCGGGCCCGACGGCCAATTGTTGGGCCATGCGCAAGTCATCCGCAACGTGATCGACGAAGCGGTGCTCGCTGACGAAGTCGACGTGCATTGTATCGGACTCGGGGAGCATCATCGGCTGGATTTTGCCATATCCTCTCCGGAGGTCCTCCTCGCCGCAATCGCCTCACGGACCAAGCGCATTCACCTCGCCTCGTCCGTGACGGTGCTATCGTCCGACGATCCCATCCGGGTGTTTGAGCGGTTCTCGACAGTCAATGCGGTATCAAACGGCCGTGCCGAGGTGATCCTTGGGCGCGGCTCCTTTACCGAGTCCTTTCCGCTGTTCGGTTACGATCTATCGGATTACGAGGCGCTATTCGACGATAAGCTCGATCTGTTCGCTGCGCTCTTGAAGAATGAACCGATCACCTGGAAGGGCCAAACCCGCCCTCCCCTGACCAATCAGAGTGTATTTCCGCCGATCGAAACTGGCACGCTGAAAACCTGGATCGGCGTCGGCGGCAGCCCGGAATCGGTCGTCCGCGCCGCGCACTACGACCTGCCACTGATGCTTGCCATCATCGGCGGCGATCCCAATCGCTTTCACCCTTATGTCGATCTCTACCACCGCGCTTTCGCGCAATTCGGCAGACCGGTTCGCGAAATCGGTGTGCACTCGCACGGTTATGTCGCCGAAACCGACGACA
>CATPBC010000304.1 GCA_955652195.1 uncultured Xanthobacteraceae bacterium
CAGTACCGGATCAAGAGCGCCAGCGAGCCGCATGAGCGGGTGGTCAAGGAAAGTCAGATGGATCGCGTCGTCTGACCGCGATTAGCCGAAGATAACGCTACCATCCCTCACACCGGCAGATTGTCGTGCTTGCGCGGCGGCACTTCGACCGTCTTGCCGCGCAGCATGGCGAGCGCGCGGGCGATGCGCGGGCGGGTAGCGTGCGGCATGATCACGTCGTCGATATAGCCGCGCTCGGCGGCAATGAACGGGGAGAGAAAGCGCTCCTCGTATTCCCTGGTGCGCGCGGCGATCTTTTCCGGGTCGCCGATATCGGCGCGGAAGATGATCTCGACCGCGCCCTTGGCGCCCATCACCGCGATCTGCGCCGTCGGCCAGGCGTAATTGACGTCGCCGCCGATATGCTTGGACGCCATCACGTCGTAAGCGCCGCCGAACGCCTTGCGGGTGATCACGGTGACGAGCGGCACGGTGGCCTGCGAATAGGCGAACAACAATTTCGCGCCGTGCTTGATCAGCCCGCCATATTCCTGCGCGGTGCCGGGCAGAAAGCCGGGCACGTCGACGAAGGTCACGATCGGAATATTGAAGGCGTCGCAGAAGCGCACGAAGCGGGCCGCCTTGCGGCTGGCGTCGCTATCGAGCACGCCGGCCAGCACCATCGGCTGATTGGCGACAAGGCCGACGGTGCGCCCGGCAATGCGGCCGAAGCCGATCACGATATTGCGCGCGAAGGCTTCCGACAGTTCGAAGAAATCGCCCTCGTCGACCACTTTGAGAATGAGTTCCTTGATGTCATAGGGCTTGTTGGGATTGTCGGGCACCAAAGTGTCGAGCGATTTTTCCGTGCGCGAGACATCGTCGAATGACGGCCATTCCGGCACGCCCGCGGACGCATTCGCCGGCAAGAAGTCGATCAGCCGGCGCATCTGCAGCAGCGTCTCGACATCGTTGTCGTAGACGCCGTCGGCAATCGAGCTTTTGGTGGCGTGGACCGAGGCGCCGCCGAGCTCTTCGGCAGTGACGATCTCGTTGGTCACGGTCTTCACCACGTCTGGGCCGGTGACGAACATGTAGCTCGTATCCCGCACCATGAAAATGAAATCGGTCATCGCCGGCGAATAGACATCGCCGCCGGCGCACGGCCCCATGATCACCGAAATCTGCGGGATGACGCCCGACGCGATGACATTGCGCTTGAACACTTCGCCGTAACCGCCGAGCGCGGCGACGCCTTCTTGAATACGCGCGCCGCCGGCATCGAACAGGCCGACGATCGGCGCGCGCGCACGCATCGCCATGTCCTGAATCTTGATGATCTTCTGCGCGTGCGTCTCCGACAGCGAGCCGCCGAACACGGTAAAATCCTTGGCAAAGGCGAACACGGTGCGGCCATTGACGGTGCCGAAGCCGGTGACCACGCCGTCGCCGGCGATTTTTGATTTCTCCATGCCGAAGTCGTTGGAGCGATGCTCGACGAACATGTCGAGCTCCTCGAACGAGTCGCGGTCCATCAGCAATTCCATGCGCTCGCGCGCGGTGAGCTTGCCGCGCTTGTGCTGCGCGTCGATGCGGGCCTGGCCCCCGCCCAATCGCGCGCCGGCGCGGCGCGCCTCAAGCTTGTCGACGATGTCCTTCATGGTCCGTCAATGCTGCAGCAGTGGACCAAAATGCTCACCGTCGGCGCGTTGGGAAAAGACAGCGCCGCGCCTGGAATGGCTGTGTTCGCCGCCGCTTCGAGCGCCGCATCGGAGACCTCGAAGCCGAGGATGTCGTCGTCGGCCCCTTGCGGCCGGCTTTGGACTGCGACGCTATCATTTAAGTGGCGGATCGGTTGCATGTGGCAAACCCGTTGTTTGATCGGCCCTAGAGCGTCATCCGTTCAAATTGAATCGGGTTGACGCTCTAGCATGTTGATGGAGCATGTTCTTTTCGGAAAACCGGTTCCCACTTTTCCGGATCATGCTCTAGACGGCGGATCGGTATGCCGAATTTATAGCTTGGAATTCATAGCAAGCGCCGCGCCGAGGGTCATCCTGATACTAGATGCCGAGGCCGCCGACTTGCGTCTGTCCTATCCTTTTCCGTCACCCTGAGGTGCGCGCCGTAGGCGCGCCTCGAAGGGCGACGGCCCCCGGCACTTCGGCCGTATCCTTCGAGGGCCGCTTTCGCGGCCACCTCAGGATGACGGCTAACGGGAGACCCGTCATCCCTTCGCCACCTGCTTCACCGCTTTGACGATGCCGGCGTAGCCGGTGCAGCGGCACAGATGGCCGTTCAGCACGTCGCGGATTTCGGCCTCGGACGGATGCGGATTGCGGGCGAGGTAATCGGTAAATGACATCAAAATGCCCGGCGTGCAGAAGCCGCATTGCAGCGCGTGATTGTCGCGGAACGCTTGCTGCAGCGGATTGAGCGCGCCGTTGGCGCCGGCGAGCGACTCCACCGTTTTCACCTCGCGGCCTTCGACCTGGACCGCGAGCGTCAGACAAGAGCGTGTGGCGACGCCGTCGATCAGCACGGTGCAGGCGCCGCAGATGCCGTGCTCGCAGCCGACATGAGTGCCGGTGGCGCCGAGCGCGTGCCTGAGAAAATCACTGAGCAACATGCGCGGCTCGGCCTCCGCCGCGACTTTGCGGCCGTTGAGCGTGACGCCGATGCGCACGCGCTCGTCTTTCTTCAGACTGCGCATCGGATCGCCTCCTCGACGACGCGCGGCGCCAGATTGCGGAACAGATCGCGCCGCATCGCTGCCGATGCGTGCAGGTCTTCGTAGCCTTCGAGCTCATCGGCCCAGGCGGCGATTGCGGCAACGGCCTCATTCATCGCGATTCGCCGCACCAGCGGCCGGCCGGCCATGCCGCCGACGCCGAGCCGAACGTGCTTGTCCTCCGCAACCGCCGCGACGGCGATGATGGCGAAGTCGCCGTGCCGGCGCGCCACTTCGCGAAAGGCCACGCCCGCTCCCTTCCCCGCCGGAAAGCGCACCGACGTGATCAATTCATCGCCCGCGCGCGCCGTGGTCAGCATGTCCTTGTGGAAGTCTTGCGCCGCGAGCACGCGTTCGCCGCGCTTGGATTTCAGCACGATCTCGCCGCCGAGCAGCGCCAGCGCCAGCGGCAATTCGGAACTCGGATCGGCATGGGCGATCGAGCCACACACCGTGCCTCTGTTGCGGGCCTGGAAATGTCCGACATGCGGCAGCGCGGCGGCAAGGAGCGGCAGTTTTTCGGCAAGCTGCGGCCACGCCAATAATCTGTTCTGGGTGACCGCCGCGCCGATTTCGATTTTGTCGCCGCGATCGCTGATGACGTCGAGCGCGGCGATTTGTGAAATATCGATCAGCGCATCGGCCTCGATCAGCCGCAAATTGAGCATCGGCACCAGCGACTGCCCGCCGGCCAGGACGCGCGCGTCCTCGCCATATTCGGCAAGGAGCGCGACCGTCTCCTCGATCGTATCCGGCCGCAGATAGTCGAACGGGCGCGGTTTCATTGACCTGGCTTCATGCGCGCGATCCACCCGCGCCCGCCTGCCGCGCGGCCATCAAGGCGTGAATCCGCCGCGGCGTTGCCGGCAGAATGACCTCGGTGACAGAAAGGGCATCCGCGATCGCATTGGCGATGCAGGCCGGCGTACTCATGCAATTGCCTTCGGCCAACCCCTTGGCGCCGAGCGGCGTGAACGGTGACGGCGACTCGTAGTGGAGGATTTCGACGTCCGGGATTTCGCCGACCGTCGGCACCAGATAATCGGCAAAAGTACCGGAGAGAAACGCGCCCTCCTCGTTATAGGTGAACTCCTCATAGAGCGCGGCGGCGATGCCTTGCGCGAAGGCGCCGCGGATCTGGCCCTCGGCGATCATCGGATTCATGATGCGGCCGGCATCGTGCATCGACACATAGCGATCGACCCGCACGTGATAGGTCACCGGATCGATCTCGACGCCGCACATGTCGAAGATGAAGCCGTAGGTCAGCGACGTATTAATGCGATCGTCGCTCGCCGGCGGCTCGAGCTCGGGCGGCGTCCATACCGCGGTTTCGCTCAAGGCCGGCGCCATGGTTTCCGGCAGCAGCACTGGCGACCAGTGCGAGGTTGCGGCGACGCGCCCGAACGGCAGCGCATTGTCGGGATTGGAGCGGCTGCGGATTTTGCCGCCGGCAAGCTCGACGTCGTCGGGCAAGATGTTGAGCTGCTTCGCCGCGATGGCTTTGAGCTTGTCGCGCATCTGCACCGCCGCCATATGCGCGGCCACCGCGGTGCCGGAGGCGAACCGGCTCGAATAGGTGCCGGCGGCAATCGACCATTGGTCCTTCGCCGTGTCCAATTCCAAGACGACCTCGACCTCGTCCGGCGACAGGCCGAGTTCCTCGGCGACGATCTGCGCCAGCACGGTCTCGTGGCTTTGGCCTTGCACCGTGACGTCGGCAGTAACGATGACCGCGCCGAGCGGATCGATGGTCACGCGCGCCATCGACACTGCGCCGTTCTTGGGGCCGGCTTTCTCGCGCGCCTGCGCGGTCATCAATGTCGAGAGATATCCCATATTCGACATCGCCGGCTCGACCACGGCGGCAAAGCCGATGCCGTAGGCGCGGCCTTGCGCCCGCGCCGCGTCGCGCCGGCGCTTGAGATCGGCCAGCCGCCCGTTCCCAGTCGCAATCTCCACCGCGCGGGGGTAATCGCCGGAATCGTACAGCGCGCCGGCCGCCGCGCGATACGGAAATTTTTCCGCTGGAATGAGATTGCGCCGGATCACGTCAAGCGGGTCGAGCCGCAATTCAATCGCGATGCGATGCATCAGGCGCTCGAGCGCCAGATAAAGCTGCGGCCCGCCAAAGCCGCGGATCAGGCTCGCCGGCATTTTGTTGGTCAGCACGACGCGGTTTTTCACTTCGACATGTTCGATGTCGTAGGCGCCGGTCACCGCGCCATGCATGCGGTAGAGCGGCCC
>CATPBC010000305.1 GCA_955652195.1 uncultured Xanthobacteraceae bacterium
AGCGTGGTGGCTGCTATTTTGATGATCCAAAAGACCAGCGTGACTTCGGGGACCTTTGGGGCCACTTTGTGCAAATAATTTGAATCGCGCGTCATACGGCTCACCGATATTCTGCCAACGGATGGGGGATTGGAGGGGACGAGAGGGGTTCTGCGGAGATATAGCCGCGAGCGAGCGCCCGTTCCACACGCGCAATGTTAAATTTTAAATTTAGCTAATCTTCCAAGAGGCACGAACAACAGCCACGAAAACGCCGGAAGCGCGTGAATGCGCTGTCGGCGCTGCAGATGTGCGACAAAATGATCCTACACACCGCCTCTGCGTTAGGCGGCGCATCCAAAGATGCGCCGCCCGCAATGATCACTTCGGCAGCAGAACGTGATCGACAACGTGTATCACGCCGTTCGACTGCTTGACGTTGGCGATGGTCACAGTGGCGATGCCGCCATTCTCGTCCATGAGCGCGATCTTATCGCCCTTCATCATGGCGACGAGCTTGCCGCCGGACACGGTGGTAACGGTGTGCTTGCCGCCATCGTCCTTGATCATCTTTTTGACCGCGTCAGACAGCGCGTCGGCACTAACCACGTGGTAGGTCAGTATCTTGACCAGCTTGTCCTTGTTTTCGGGCTTGAGCAGGGTCTCGACCGTGCCCTTCGGCAGTTGAGCAAAGGCTTCGTTGGTCGGCGCGAACACCGTGAACGGGCCCGGCCCTTGGAGCGTGTCCACCAGACCTGCAGCTTTCACCGCGGCCACGAGTGTAGTGTGGTCCTTGGAATTGATGGCATTCTGAATAATGTTCTTGCTTGGATACATCGCGGCGCCACCGACCATGACGGTTTTCTCGCCCATCGATTGGGCGAAGGCCGGCGACGCGCTGATGAAGCCGAGCGTGAGCGCCGCGACGGCAGCAGTCGTGAGCGCGGCTCTTCGATTGAGACTCATGAAAATCCTCCAGAAGCTTGACGACGCCCATGATTGGGTTCGCGACGTCAGCTACGGAGGCAGCAGGCTCCGGGATGCCGGGTCTCGATCACAGTTTTGTGAGCTTGCCGCTCGCGATCACCGGGCCGGTTGGCAGACCCGTTGGCGAACCACCCGGCGGCTCCACGGAAACAGCAAGCGTGGCTTGAGCCGCGACGCGCTGCATTAGGTCCGCGGGCAAATTGATGTGGATCGGACGGCCGGGCTCGATCAGTCCGAGCGAGCGCGGATGATCGCCAGGAGCAATCAGCCACAATTGCAACACGCGTTGGTTCACCTCGGTTGCGGCGGCCGGAACGACGGTCAGGCCGGCGCCTGCGGAATCGATCGCGGCGATGAATCCCGGCTGTCCCGCGGTGGACTCAAGCTTGGCAATCAGCGGGGCATTCGGAGTGGGAATGTGAACGGTATATCCCAGTGCCAAGAGGCTTGCGGCAGCGACCGCGGCTGATCCGACCGTTGCCCAGCGCCAAAACGCCAGGTTTTGCCATAGCCCGCTGCGCGCCGCCTTCTCGGTGAGCGCCGTATCGATATTCGCCCAGATTTCCGGCGGCGGATCGATCGGCTTGAGCTCCGATGCCAGCACGCCAAGGCGCTGCTCCCAATATTCCACCTCGGTGCGAAGCGCTGGCTCCCGCACCATCCGTGCTTCGAAAGCGCGGCGCTCTGCCGCGCTGAGCACACCCAGCACATATTCTCCTGCGACCAACGCAGCATCGCTCGAACCTGTGGCCTGTTCGTCGCTCATCGTTCCAGGCATGCTCTGAGCCGCAACAAGCTTCGGCGAATCCAGCTTTTCATCGTGCCAAGAGGAATATTCATCTGCCGCGCCAATTCGTCATAAGCATCGCCCTCCAGAAAAGCGGAGCGGACTGCAATGGCATGACGCGGCTCCAACTCACCGAGACAATCCATCAAGCGTTGCCGCTCCTGACTGCTTTCGAGTTGAGCGAGCGCGATTGGCGCGTTGTCGCTGACCTCGGGAGCCTCATCGATGGCTTGCATCCGCTTCGCCACTGCGCCGGAGCGAAGCCGGTCGATCGACTGGTTCCGCGCGATAGCGACGAGCCACGTTATCGGGCTGGCCCGCCCGGGATCGAACGTGCCGGCTCGCCGCCAAACCGTGATGTAAACGTCCTGCAGCACGTCCTCGGCCTCGCCTTCATCGCGTAAGATACGCATGCAGACGGCAAAAAGTTTCGCCGAAGTGTCACGATAAAGCAGCCGCAGTGCACCGCGATCGCCGCCGGCAACGCGCCAGAGCGGCAGCCAGTTGTTTGCGGGCGGCATCTTGTTCGATCGCAACAGTGGATCCGACTGGGACGTTCATTGCGCTGGCTTTTGTAACTTCGCCGGCGCGCCTTGGAGCGCGCATCTTTTGCCGCGTGCGGTCACCATGGCGCCAAGCGCGATCACTGCAATGACGGGAGACATGACCAAGGCTTTGCTTTGCGGGTTACATCGCAACTCTAGGGGTATTTTCGAACTTTGTCCCAAGCGCCGCACAGCACGGCGAGGCGCCGCTTCGCAATAAAGCAAAAGGTCAGAAATCGGGTGGCGCAGGCGACCACGCATCGTTATTCGTGAAGCCAGAGGGCCACAAGTCAGCCGATGCCTTGCCACGTCGCCACCAAAATTTATGGGACCGTCAGCGCCGAACGGCAGAAGGCGATGAGCGGCTTGGAGTTCGTTCAAGGGCTCGCCGATGGGACGCTGCCTTTGAACAGGATGGCGGAAACTTTGCGCTACGACGTGAGCGAAGCGGCAAGTGGACGCGTCGTTGTCACAGCCTGGCCTGATGAAGTCCATCTGAACCCGGCTGGCACCGTGCATGGCGGTCTCGCGGCGACGATGCTCGATAGCTGCATGGGGCTGGCGATTCATACGATGCTGGACAAGGGCCTCGCTTCAACCACTCTCGAGTTCAAAATTTCACTCCTACGGCCCATCACCCCGGAAACCGGCTTGATCAAGGCCGAGGGCATCGTTCTGAGTTGCGGCCGCCGCGTCGGAACAGCCGAAGGTCGAATTACAGATGCCGATGGCCGTTTGCTTGCTCACGGCACGACCACCTGTCTGATCTTTCAGCACTGAATTATCGATTGATCCGTCGCGGCGCCGACCGGTGCGTTCAACCGGGATCCGTGCCAGCCCGCTGCACCCGGCGACGCAGCGCCGGCACGCGGCCATCGGCGCTCGGCTGATAGACCACGCTGTAGCGGGCGGCCGCCTCGGCAAAGACGCGTGCATCCGCCGGCTTCTTCACCTCGAACGAATCGAAACCGGCGCGGATGAGGAAATGAAATTGATCGCGTAACACATCGCCGGTGGCGCGCAGCGTGCCGCCAAACCCGTAGGTCTCGCGCAGCAGCCGCGCCTGACTATAGGCTCGCCCGTCGCGAAATTTGGGAAATTGCAGCGCGACCAGGGCGAGATGTCCAAGCCACGGCGCCAACTCGGCGATGCGGCGGTCGTTCGGCCACCAGACGGCGAGCGAACCGTCGCGACGAACCAGCGCATCGGCATTAGCGAGGAAGCGTTGTGCCGATACGATCGCCGGCACCCGGTCTGGGATCGGCCCGTCATCCTCGACATGGAGATAGCGGTCCTGCACGATCTGGCCGTTTTCAACGAGCGGCATAGACGCGCTCCCGAAACGGCTCGACCCCGAGCCGCTTCACCGTGTCGATGAACAGTTCCTGTGGCGGCTGGCGTAACTCGAGATAGGCCGCAGCGATATCCTCCACGACATCCGCCACCTGCGCGTAGGGCACGGCCGGGCCTATCAGCGTACCAAGCGTGGCATTCTCATCGGCCTTGCCGCCAAGCGTAATCTGATAGAACTCCTCGCCGTTTTTCTCCACACCGAGAATGCCGATATGGCCGACGTGATGATGGCCGCAGGCATTGATGCAGCCGGAAATATTGATGTGCAGGCGGCCGAGATCGCGCTGTATATCGAGGTCGCGGAAACGCTGCGTGATTTCCTGCGCGATCGGAATCGAGCGCGCATTGGCGAGGCTGCAATAATCGAGGCCCGGACAAGAAATGATGTCGGTGATCAGGTTGACATTTGTCTGCGCCAGACCGATGGCATCAAGCTCGCGCCATAGCGCCGGCAGGTCGCGCTGCGCAACGTGCGGCAGCGCCAGGTTCTGCTCGTGGCCGACGCGGATCTCACCGAACGAATAACGGTCGGCAAAGTCGGCAAGCTTATCCATCTGCACGGCGGTGCAGTCGCCCGGTGTGCCGCCTTGCGGCTTGAGCGACAATGTTACGACGGCATAGCCGGGGACTTTGTGATTGGCGACGCAATTGGCCATCCAGGTATCGAAGCCGCGGTCGTCGCGGCGTGCTTTCGCGAGCTGCGGCGGGCTGTCGTCGAGCTTCTCATAATCCGGATAACGGAAGCGGCTCGCGATCTCCGCCACCATCGCCGGGTCGAGGGCGAGCGCGCCGTCCTTGATGCCTTGCCATTCTGCCTCGACTTCCTTGGCGAAGGCCTCGGCGCCAAGGTCGTGCACCAGGATCTTGATACGCGCCTTCCAAATGTTGTCGCGGCGGCCGAACTGATTGTAGGTGCGCAGTACCGCCTCGACATAAGAGAGCACATCGCGCTTGGGCAGGAACGGCTTGATGGTCTGGGCGAGATAGGGCGTACGGCCCAATCCGCCGCCGACCATCACTTCGAAGCCGGTTTCACCTGCCGCATTGCGGTGCAGCCGCAGCGCCATATCGTGGATGCGCAGCGCCGCACGGTCGCGGCTCGACGCGCCGAGCGCGATCTTGAACTTGCGCGGCATGAATGAAAATTCGGGATGCAGGGTGACGTGCTGGCGAATGAGCTCGGCCCAGATGCGCGGATCCTCGATCTCATCGGGCGCGACGCCGGCCCACTGGTCGGTTGTGATGTTGCGCACGTTGTTGCCGCTCGTCTGCATGCCGTGCATGCCGACGCTGGCAAGCTCAGCCATCGCGTCGGGCAATTCGGCGAGCTTGATCCAATGGAATTGGATGTTCTGGCGGGTTGTAAAATGGCCGTAGCCGCGGTCGTATTTGCGCGCGATCTCGGCAAGCTTGCGCAGCTGCAGCGTAGAGAGCGTGCCGTAAGGAATGGCGATGCGCAGCATATAGGCGTGCAGCTGCAGGTAGACGCCATTCATCAGCCGCAGCGGCTTGAATTCTTCTTCGGTCAATTCTCCTGAGAGCCGGCGCGCGACCTGGTCGCGGAATTCCGCGACCCGCTCGGCAAGGAGCCGGCGATCGAAAGCGTCATAAACGTACATGCGATCGGCTCGCTCAAGAATCGAGCGGCGTGGGCAGCTCGATGGTCGGCCCGCCGAGACGGATCAATTCGCGCAAGTTCCCCGGCCGAACGTGGCCGCCGGGGAGAACACTGACCGGCGCGATGTAAGGCCCGATCGCGTTCAGGTCGTCCTCTGCCGCCGCTTCAGCCAGCGCACGCGCACTGTCTGCGTCGATTGCGACGGCCGCGGCGCCGAGTTCGGTGGTCCAGCGGCCGTCGGGGCTCCGGTAAACCACCGCACCATCATCGACGCGGTTGGCGGTGATCACGACCGGGCCGGCAATCTTGATTTTCTTTTGGTCGAGTGGAGAGGTCATCAAGCACTCCTCGTCTGGCGAGGCATTTGCGAAAAACCGCAGATAGAATGATTTTCTATATAGTACGCTTCGGGCGTCTGCAAAGAGGAGAATATTTCGCCAAACCGTCGATCGAGCGTGGAATAAATTCATTATCGCAGAGAAGCTGACTGCAGCTTCGTGCTAATGGCCGGTCGAGAGGGCCGCGATTTGCGCCGGTTCGTCGGGTGCCGCATTGCCGCGCCATACCACGTGCAGATCGGGCCGCACCAAGATGAGGTCGTGTCCGTAAATCTCACGCGCCATCCGATCGGGAACGTCGAGCACCCTCACCGGCGCACCACGCCCGCGGATCGCGGCTTCAAGGCCGCGCGCGTCCTCTTTGGCGCCGCCGAGCTTGAGGATCGTATAGCCGTCGGGAACGCGATCCTGGATCGGCGTGCCGTCATCGAGCCAAACATGCGGCAACCGCGCGCCCGGCCAAGTGGTTGGCTGATATTCCCGGAATAGATGTTCCGGTCCGCCCGGGATGTTGCCGATGATCGGCGAGTCGACATAGCGATAGCCGAGTTCGGCGCCGATCATCTCGTTGCTCTTGCGCTGTTCGATATTGGCGACCGCGCTCAGGTTTTTCCGGGTTTCGGCTCCAGCAGGAGAATCCTCGCGAATATTTGGGCGCCACATGGCGCGCCATTTGCGACGACCGATCGTTGCATAGCGCGAGGCGCCGACATTGCGCTCGCCGATCTGGCGACGCTCGATCTCATATGACTTCAGCAAATTCGGCCCACCCCAGCCGGCGAGTGTGGCGGCAAGCTTCCACGACAGATCGATGGCGTCGCCGACACCAGAATTCATGCCCAGGCCCCCGGTCGGGATCACCAGATGCGCTGCGTCGCCGGCAATGAAGACGCGGTCGTGGCCATAGCGGTCGGCGAGCAACAGATTCTGCCGCCAAGGCGCGCAGGACAGCATCTCGTATTTGAGGGGAATCCCAACGGTGCGTTCGAACGCGGCCCTCATCGCCTCGTCGCTGTCGAGAACCGAATGCAGCGTCCAGTGTTTAGTGGAATCCTGCATGATCAAGAACGTGGCTTTGTCGTCCGCCACGTGATAGTGGCGGCCCGGCCCGGGACCGTTGCCAATCGGCAGGCGCTCGAACAATTCATCGCAGCGAAACAGCGCTTGGCGTAGTTCCAACAGATTGCCTTCGCCGGAAAGTCCGATACCAAGCTCTTTGCGGACGGTGCTCGCCCCGCCATCGCAGCCGACGATATAAGCCGCGCGCATCTCCTGCTCGTCGCCTTTGCTACTGCGCATGCGCGCGGTAACGCCGTGGCCGTCCTGGCGCAGCGAGAGAAACTCGCAGCCGAATCGCACGGTCACTGATGGAATGGTCTCGGCAATCGACTTCAAAAGCGGCTCGAGGGTGTACTGCGAGATCAGCTGATATGGCTCGAGCGGCAGCGTTCCGTCATTTGTGGCGCGCGCTTGCGCTCGCGCCTGCGCCACCGACGGATAAGGAAGGTGCAACAGCGGCGGGTCCCTCAGCGACAGCACGATATAGACATCCATCGGGCAATACGCGCGCAAGCCCGCGTCGCGGATTTTTTCCGCCAAGCCCATGCGGCGGTAAATTTCCATCGAGCGGGCGTTCACCCGCTCCATCTTCGGCAGGAAGGCGGGCTGCTCCTTCTGCTCGAGCAAGGTGCAACGCACCCCCCGTCTGCCGAGATCGATGGCGAGCGTAAGGCCGGTCGGTCCGGCCCCAACAATCAGTACGTCGGTATCCATGTCTTTATGATTTAGCGCATTACCGCGGATCGTTCACGCCGCGGGGACCGCCGCATCAAGCTCCTTGAACGGTTGATAGGCGGCGTTTGCGCATTGCTCCGGCGTGGCATCGATGAACTGCGTCATTTGTCCCGAGAGATACACCGCGGCCTTGGTCTTGATCAGACTGCGAGGGTTGAACTGCACGCAAACTACATAATGCTCAGTCGGCCCGACCGACTTGATCGCCGGCTCGGAAATCATGGCGCCACGGAAGTCGGCGCGATTGGTCAAGGACTGACGCAGAAAGCTGACGAGTTGCGTGCGGTAGTTAGCCGGCAAGGTATTGGGATCGACCGCCTGCTGGTCCTTGCCGGAGCTGCTGCAGCCGGCCAATGCGCCGGCAGTCAGCAACAGGATGACGCCTGCATGATGAACATTCATGGTCTTATGGAATGCGGCCCTTGATGGCGCCTCACTTGCTGCGGCGCCCGAAGGATCGCGTGCCGCCCTCCCCGTCAATGGTCTTACCCGTCACTGGTCGTGCCGGATTATAGCAAAGCTGCAGCGCGCCGGCTGCTCCAATAAGCGTGGCCGTACCGAGCCCAGCCGGCCTGGTTCCGATCAGGCCTCCTCCAGCGGGCCGCACCATCCCGGCAAATAGGCGGCATCCTCGCTCTTGGCCAATTTAATCGCTTTTTCGACGGCGCGCTCGAAGTCGCGCTCGATCGTCTTGCGCTTCATGCGCCGGCGCAGGAAATCCGCCCAGAGAAATTCGCTAAATGGCGTGGTGTCCTTGGCAAAACCGCCGGCGCGCCGCAGCTCCCCTGCGAGCGAGCGGAATGGATCATCGACGAGATCGGCCATGCGCTTGGGAATATCCTCGTAGTGCCGGCGCTCACCCTTGCTGTCGAAGGGGTGCATCCAAGAACGATTGTCCATTACGGTCCAGAACTCGTCCTGCTCGAGCTTGCTGAGATTGGCGATGAGCGTCACCGCCACGTCCTTGACGCCCTCGTCATGGAGCGCGCGCGCAAGATGATGATGATCGACCACATAGTGGCGGGCTTTTGGACCGAGCACGGTGGGAATCATGTGCCTGCCAAGGAATTTTCCACCCTCTTTGGCGGCAATTTCGCGCCAGCGCTTGCGCTTGGCTTCGACTTCGCGCATTCCGACGGTAAGTTGAGTCGGGCGAAGATCGGCAATCGGCACGGTCGTCAGCATGGGTTCGCGAACCATATTGCGCTCCTCGAGCAAACAGTCTCTCCGGCATATCGGCACGATCGCCAATACAAAATCAAGGTGAACCGGGCTGGCATGGGCGCCATGAGCGGCCATGAGTGGCCGCACAAGTGATGGAAATTTTCGGCCGCTGTGCTAATATGGAGGCGTGATGGGTGGGCTGCGACAGACCGCAACAACGCTGGGCGCCAAACTCGCGATCGCACCGCTCGCGATCGCGCTGGTTGTGTCAGTGTCGCAGGTCGTGCGTGCGGAGGACACCCGACGCACCACTGAGGTGAGGCCTGACGCTTGCCCACGTTCTACGTTCCGCGTCGTGGTCGACGTCGGCCACACGGTCGATGTACCGGGCGCAATGAGCGCGCGGGGTATTGCCGAATATGCGTTCAACCTTCAGCTGGCCCGCAACATCAACCAGGGTTTGCTCGACGCCGGCTTCCAGCAAACCGTGCTGCTGATCACCGCGACCGCGCCGTGGCGAGGCCTAGTCGAGCGCGCGGCCCGCGCCAACAGCATGCACGCAAATTTGTTCATCGCGATTCATCACGATTCGGTTCCCGACAATCTGAAGCAAAACTGGGAATACGCCGGGCTGAAAAACCAATTCAATGACAACTATCCCGGCTACGCGATCTTCATCTCGAACGAAAATACCGATCCGGCTGGAAGCTTGCAGTTCGGCAGCTTGCTCGGCCGCGAGCTGGAAAGCCGCGGGCTGCATTACACCCCCCATTACACCTTGGCCTTGATGGGCCACCGCCGCCGCATCCTGGTCGACGCCGAGGCCGGCGTGTACCGCTACGACCAGCTGATCGTGCTGCGCCAGACCAGAATGCCGGCCGTGCTGCTCGAGGCTGGATCCATCGTCAACCGCCAGGAAGAACTTGAATTGGGCACGCCCGAGCGGCGATCGCTCACCAGCACCGCAATCGTCGCCGCGGTCGAGAATTTCTGCGCCGCGCGGGCGCGACCGGCGAGCGCCAAAGCGGCGGCCTCGGCACACTAAAGCGAAACGGCTTTAGATCGAGTTCGCATCGAGCTGATTTAACCGCTGCATTGCACGTTCCGCGTTGCGCGTCTCGCGGCGGCGCAATGATTTACGGCCAGCAAAACCCCGTCAATCATGATTCAAGGACGGCCAAGGTGGAGGTCCTTGCCATCGCGAAGGATCGGCACTTTGGCGTCCGGTCGCTTTGCTCGCTTTGACAGCGCTCGAAGCTGAATTGCGAAGCGTGGACGACGGCACAGTACTGGTCTTTTCCGCACGCGCGAAGACGACGGCGCTGGGCGCGGACCAATTCACGGTATCCTCCTGCGCCGCCATGGCAAGGACCGAATTGACAGCAGCTAGCGCTGACGCCAGGACAAGAAAATTTTGCATCATGAGGGCAGATTTTCTAATTATGCGCAGCATGCACTCTCTCGCATATCTTTCTCTGTGTCTGGTGATCGAGGCGGTGCAGGTAGGCTGCTTCGCAGGTAAGCGAGCAAAATCGCATCCCCCAATAGTAGCGGCTGATTGGTCGCAATGATCTGCGGCAATGGTCGCATTTCATGACGCCGCCCTCGCGTGAAATACGAGCGCACGCTGCGGCAATGTGGGATGGCTGGCAAAGCAGACACCGTCGCAATGGCAGAATTGGGTACTGATATCTCGGATGTAGTTGCCTTCGATCTTGGCGCCGCATAACACGCAATACGTTGCCATGCGGGGAATACGGCCGTTGACGAGAATGAAGCGCATCATGTGTCGCTCCCGAAAATCGAAGCACGCCTCATGAAACAATCGCGGCACGGCGTGACGTCAGTGCGTTCTTTTGCTGATAAAGACTCGGATTGGACGGCGGCTATTCCCTTGATCGCGACTTGGTGATTAAGCCAAATCTTGTAGGTTGGAGCCGCCTCGCGGCATCGCCGCACTCGATGCAGAAACAATCTGCCAGCCGGAGCGGCGAAAGCTTCGCCTGAAACTGCTACCACCC
>CATPBC010000306.1 GCA_955652195.1 uncultured Xanthobacteraceae bacterium
AGGGAGAATTGGGCAGCTCACTTGAAAGTCGCCGTCGCCCAAGCCGGCGTGGTCAATGTAACGACCCTCCGCGGCAAAAAGCGATGACAATTTCTGAACAGTTTTGGTGGCTCACACCATTTGTTTCTTTCCTGAGCCTAATGGCTTTTCATGTCCTTTGCCGCACCACGCGCCAACTCGCTCAAAAGCTTTCGCGCTAACAAAACCTGTGCATTACGATCGATGCACGCGCCAAGATCGCCATAGGGGACACTCTTAGTGCCGTATACCACGGAAGAGACATGGATTTTCTTGCCATCCGATACGAAGGAGCCCTCTATCTGTTTCTTTAGAGATTCGTCGTAGAAAGAGATCTGGTCGGTCGCCATGTGTGCACTCCTCTCTGTTGGTGTTGTCGTCATCTGTGCACTCCTCTCTGTTGGTGTTGTTGTATCCCAATCTCAGAGACTATCAAAGCGCGAAATGGCCGGTACTCCCCAACCAAACATTCGAGCTTCCCGCGAAAGTCTTTGAGATGCTCTGTGGTCGATGCTATTCGATTAGGTCGGCGATGGCGAGCGGAGTTTGCGGGATGGTGAGGCCAAGCGCCTTCGCGGTCTTAAGATTGATAAATAGCTCGAAGCTTGTCGGCGCTTGCACCGATAGTTTGCCAGGCTTCGCACCTTTGAAGATGCGGTCGATGTATCCTGTCGCCGGCTGAAAACTTCGAAGTAATCAGGGCCACCCGAGCGCTCTCCGCATACGCCATCAGCACGCCGACGAGCCGCATCCGCTCGGGTTGCTGCGCCTGCGCGGTAAGTGGCCAAGCTGCAGCCGAGCCGCCGAGTAGCTTGATGAGCTCGCGCCGCCTGAGGTACATCAGGCCGACGGCAACAACTTACCACATTCCTTGATGCTGAGCGGGCGATCTTCGCCACAGCAAAATGGAATGCTCGACTTCCGTTTGGGGTCAAAAGCGGAACATGAAACGCTTTCACCCAATGTCCGCTACGCCTTATGAAACGGCTGTTGAGGACCGCGTAGAGCACCCGTGCGCGGGCCCCAGGCAGGTCGCCGGCAAAATCGCGCAGGAATGCTGCCTCGGTAAGCCTTCCTTCGTCGCCATCGAAGACATACCTGCTGTGGCAGGCGGCGTAGAACACTTGCTTTGTTGGCTCACGCAAAAGAATGAATTTATTGCTGACCATTGTATTTGGCGTCGTCGGACTGGTTTTGAGCTATGGTTTTTTTATTCCTCCAGAACTCTCAATGTTTCGGCTTATAGCAGTGATTGGAGTGATGGTTGGATATCGAGTGGGTCAAGTTGTCGGTAGGCTCGTAAGACCATCTCCTAAAAGGTTCCTAATTTTAAGCGTGGGCGCAGTACTTTGCTTTTACTTTGCGTTTGCGTATGCCAGCATGATTCAAATGGGATCAGCCAATACATCAGATATCGTGAACTTGGGTGCGTTACTTGGCTTGTGTTTCCTCTCGCTAGGATTTTTATTGCCCTTCACACGCGTTCTTGTTCCGAACGAAATTGAGATCCTGTGGTCAAAGGCTATTGAGTATTTCGCAAGGCTCTTTCGAGGTTAAGCCAACAGAGTTCCCGGAATTGTAAAACGGGGCAGTCAGGTGGGTTCATTCTGCCGCTCCATGGCAACACGCGGCGTTGAGGGCTAGTACGGTGTCTCGATTTCAACGATGCGCCTCGCGTCGTCAGGCACTGTCACATCAACAGCCCCGACGATGGCCGGGGCCACTCATTGAGCGGGCGTACAAGCGCTCGCTGGTCCGCCTCGCAAAGTAGGTGGCCCACTGTGGATCGCGCCATATTGGCAGAACATTTGGCACTGGCGGAACGGCACGTCGCCCAGGGTGAGGAGCATCTTGCCCGTCAGCGTAAGCTGATCGCCGATCTTGAGCGCCACGGCCACGACACCAAACAAGCCCGCGATTTGCTCGCCCAGTTCGAGTCTATGCAGGCGTTGCACATCGGTGATCGCGATCGGCTCAAGAAAGAACTTGAGGCTTAGGGCCACTTCACTCTCGACTCTTTCAGCACTTAACCTATTAAGCGCCCGTTATGTCGTGGCGTGAGCGTACCCGCCCCGGGCTGGGAATTATCGAGCCGTGCCGCGGTTGGCTGCACGAAATTAAACATGATGGCTTTCGCATTCTCGCGCGGCGGGATGCGGAGGGCGTGCGGCTGATTACCCGTGCCGGAAACGATTTCTCGTCTCGCTTTCCCTTTATCGTAATGGCGTTGGGCAAGCTGCCGGTTCGCTCATGCTTGATCGATGGTGAGGCATCGTTTGCGACGAGAACGGGCTTGCCGTCTTTGAGCTAATCCGTCGCCACGGCGCGCTCGCCAGCGCGGTTCATTGCGCGTTCGATGTGCTTGAGCTTGACGGCGAGGATTTGCGGCGACAGCCAATCGAGAAGCGAAAGGAATTACTTGCCGACTTGTTGCGCGGCTCGCGCCTGAGCATTGTCCTCAATGAGCATTTCGAGGAGGACGGCGCGATCGTCTACCGCGAGGCGTGCAAGCTCGGTTGCGAGGGCATCGTGTCGAAACGGCTCGGCTCGCCGTATCGCTCGGGACGGTCGCCGCATTGGGTGAAAGTCAAAAATCCCAAAGCGCCAGTCGTCACGCGGGAGGCCGAGGAGGATTGGGGCGGCTGAAACAGCCAGTGTTGCCACTCTTGACGTCCACCAAAGGTTCACTAATTTTTTAAGTAGTTTGTGACTGTGTGAGAGTATGTCTTGCCGAACCCTGATCGTAACCTGAACAGCCTCGTTGTTTTTCTTATCTTGGACACCTCGACAGGCAATTGGTTCGTCAATTCATGGAGATCGTGATGAAGGCGATGAGCAAACAAAATTCGATGTTTCGTTTGCGGCGCACCCGCCGAATAAATCAGCACCACTACAGGCGACTGGCGGAGCGTTCGCTGTTCAAATCCTGACTGCGGGGAGTACGAAATTTCAAACTCGGCAGCCGATACCGCCATTTTTCAAAGGCTTGGCCGCGAGCAGCGCCGCAATGCGCTGAAGAGAGCCAGGCAAGCTGCTAAATGGGGAAAACGCCCAAGGCTTACCACCTACGCAACGTAATTACTGCTGACTAGCAGGGGGGAGCATTGGATTTGGTCGCTCATGTGCTGGTCGCCTCCTGTTTCCGAATCCCGCGTTCCGCTGCGTCCCGCACCCCTTGAGGTGGACAGCGTACTGGGAAGAGCATTTGAAGCACTGTATAGCGTCGCTGCCCGTATCATGGGCCAGACGGTTCCCGCCGCGCACACACCGCAGCTACGCCGGGAGAATTGAGCGACGTTTTCCCTCAGCTCATTGGATGTCTGGTTTGTCGTGTGCGACGGCGCCAGTCAGCAATTGGCTTACGTTTATTTCGAGGACGAGCGGGGGCGGCGATCAGCGGCGAAGCTTGTGGGGGCTTATCTCGTCGTACTCGGGCTATCGATCATCTGCTTTATGAAAATCTCTCCATGCAACGCATAAGCCCTCGCCGCTTCCCGCCGCCTTGGTCAGTCCGTCAAGTCACGCGCGAGGCCGAAGAGGATTGGGGGCGGCACTAAGTTGATGGCCGCACATAGACCGGCCTCTGGCAAAAACCCCGTTAAGCCACCGCGCCGTGAAAATAAAGAGGCCGCCTCACCAAGGCGGCCAAGTTTGGGGATAACCCAAGGTGTCCCGAAACACGGGACCGTCAAATCCTATTTGGTAATTGTGTTGCGTGCAATGACCAAACAAAAAGTACCAGTTGAATCTTTTGAAGTGTTGCAGTGCAATCACCTATCTTAAATCGGTTTTGTCGGTTATTAGCCGAATAGCGCATTGGAACTGCGGCGCAGGATTTCAATACACTATGATTTGCTCGTTCATCGCGCGGGTAAGACATGGCTGCACGCCGCTTCCGCCACCCTGGTCGATCGAGGAATTGGACGCCTGCTTGTCCGCGACCACAGCGGACAGGCACTCGCCTATGTATATTACGGGAATGAGCCGGGGCGGCGAACGAGGATGAGTTAAAGAGGGGGACATCATGAAGCGGACTGTCTGTGCATTCGCAGTTGCGACACTGATTTGCGCGGCTACGTACAAAACGTCTCACGCCGCGCCCATTGCACCGCTAACCGGAATACGAGCAGGGTCCGATAACATTACTCTGGTCTATTCGCATCACTACCGGCACTCGTTACCAGTAATTATCGTGCCACCCACGCGCCGTTATGGTTATCGCCCTTACTGGTGGCCCCAAGGCCAGTATCATTGGTCTCCCTATGGCCCGGAACGCTGGGGGTACTGGTGTGAAGGAGCCGGCGCTCATCGGCTAAGCTGCTGAGGCCAATCAAAGCGCGCGTTCCGGGTCGTCGGTTACGGATTTGATTATCCAAGTCGTCATGGGTGCCCCTTGGTTACGCTCATTGACCTCGCAATAACCGCTCATGTTTGAACCACAGTGGCTCAATCGGAAGTTTCATTAGGATCAAATCAGACGAGGCGAGATTGCGGTGAAATATCGCCGGAGCTGTTGCAATCTTGAACAGAACGGAAAGCAAAGAGAAGGCCGCCATTTGGTGGCCCTTTAAGTTGGGAACCCCGGGGGGAGAAAATCTCCGGAGCAAGTGCGATAATATCAAAGCCGCGAGACTGACACAAATCAAGAACCTAGCGATGAGGCGCCGCGGATCGCGGCGAATATCGCCAAGCTGCCGGAGTTCCCGCAGAAGTTATTACGGCTGATGGCAACGAGCCACCAAGTGGCAGCTTGTCTGGGCGGGGCTTATTTTCTGCCTTCACGCGACTCAGATATCATAAGCCTTGCAGGCTCCATCGACCCCGCCGCTTAACCGCACGGCGGCACCAGATGACCCGCGCGGGAGAGACCCCGATCGTCGTTCCTCACGATTGGGGTCTTTCTGTTGTTTTTGGGCAAATAAAAAATGCCCCGGCCGCGTGAACGACCAGGGCAGAGGAAGGTAACATGCAATTTGCAGAACGCTCGTTTCCGGTTTTTGGTTCCCAGGAAAAGGAACTGATCTTGCCCTATGCGGCCGATTGCAGATAGGCGCGCATTCGTCTGCCATGTTCTGCTCGCGCCCTGTCGCGTTGTCGGTTGCGTGGCGAGCATATCGTCGAATGCCGTTGACCACTTGTCGGAAGCTCCAGCCTGCGCTTCTTCCCAGCCGTCATGCTCCCTGCTGGTGAAGCCCTGATTTTCGGG
>CATPBC010000307.1 GCA_955652195.1 uncultured Xanthobacteraceae bacterium
GGCGCGGCACAAACTCCTCGATGTCGATGATGCGCTTGCTTTCGATGGCGACCGCCTCAAGCTCCTCCGGTTCGAGCTCGATATATTCGCCCTTTGCCACCTCATAGCCCTTTACAATTTCGGCGTTATCCACCTCGTCGCCCGTTTCCGCGTCAACTTTCCTGTACCGGATGCGATTGCCGGTCTGCTTGTTGATCTGATGGAAGCTGATCTTTTCCCGCTCGGAGCTCGCCGGAAACAATGCAATAGGGCAGGAGACAAGCGACAGCTTGAGGTAGCCTTTCCAATACGCGCGCGGGGCCACGACCATACTCCACACTTGAGGAACGCTGACTCAACGATATTTGGGGAACTCACGTTCCACAAGGGAACTTCGGTTTCGGTGTTTCTTCTTTGTTCGCTTCTGCTAAGCCGCTAAAATCGTGCGATCCGCTGATTCGGAAGCAACGACCATGCCGGCAAGAAGCGCATTATTGCGCGCCCCCAGAACCGCACCCCAGGTCGTCCGCGACCAGGCCGTCCCCGAGACGAAACCCAGGCTATTCCACGCCAGGATGCTGGTCACGCGGCTTGAAGAATGGTGCGTCGAAGCCGAGACCGCCGAACAAGCACGCGCACTGTTAGCGGCAGGCGCCGGCCACCGCTGTACGCCCGGCGAAAGCATTCAGGTCGAGGTCGACACTCTTCTCGATGACTGATGCGCGCCGTCACCGGCTTGCGCTTTAAGCAAAGACGAAGGTTGCGCCGGCAAATATAATGGCTGTGGCGGTCCGATTGGCCGTTTTGGCAGGACGCGGGCGCGCATTGACGAAAACGGTCTGAATGCGACGACAACTGTTCACGGAGACATCGATTTCGCGGCTTGCCATCTGGGCACGCCGCATCGCGCTATTTTCGCTCGCGGCGACTTTCATCGCGGTCATTATTGTACGCTCCGGCGCGCTTGAGATTGTACCGGCGCTTTCGACGCTCGCCGGCGCTTTGGTATTGGCTTGCCTCGCGATCTTGCTCGCCTTTGCCGCGGGTATCGTTATCTGGCGGCAAGGTATTGGCGGTGGGCGCCAAGCGGTGACGGCGCTGCTCATCGGAGCTGCGCTTATTGCCTATCCAGTCTATCTCGGCATCAAGGCGTCGCGACTGCCGGCGATATATGACATTACCACCGATCCCATTGATCCGCCGCAATTCGACGCCATCGCGCGATTGCGGCCCCGCGATGCCAATCCGGTGACTTATGCCGGCCTTTACACAGCCGAGCAGCAGCACGCCGCGTATTCCGACATTGAGCCGGACGACACCACCGCGACCGCGCAGGATGCTTTTGCCGCCGCCATGAAGGTGATCGCAAAACGCAAATGGCGTGTGGTCGATGCGCGTCCGCCGCAGGGCCCGTTGCCGCGGGTGATCGACGCCCGCACGGTGCAACCAAGCGCGGTACGCGATGGCATTATCGAGGCGGTGGCGCGCACGCCGATTCTCGGATTCCGCGATGACGTCGTGGTGCGGGTCCGGCCGACGATCGATGGCGCCCGGATTGATGTGCGTTCGGCGTCGCGTTACGGCCGCCACGACCTCGGCACCAATGCCAAGCGGGTGCGCAGCTTGATCGAGGACATCGACGACGTGCTCTCTACCCCGCCGCCGCAGAAAAAATCAGCGCCGCCGCCGAAGCCCGCAGGCAAGGCCAATCAGGCCAAGCGATAAATTCCGCCGATCGAGGCCGGTCCTTCGGTGACGACGGCGCCGCGCGCGACAAGCTCTTCCAGATGCGCCAGTACCGAGAGTGCGGCGGCGCCGACGAGCCGCGGATCGAGCCCTATATAGACCGCTCTGACAATAGTCGGGATGTCGGCCGCCCCTTTGCCGAGCCGGTGCAGGATCGACGCCTCGCGCGCTTGGCGATGGCGGATCAGATATTGCACGTAACGCGGCGCATCGCGAACCGGTGCGCCGTGCCCCGACAAGTAGAGCGGCTCACTACGTTCGGCGAGTTTTTGCAGAGAGGCCATATAGTCGCTCATCGCGCCGTCGGGCGGCGCCACGATAGTGGTCGACCATGCCATCACGTGGTCGCCGGCGAACAGCAGATCGGCTTCCTTAAAAGCATACGCCATGTGATTGGCGGTGTGCCCGGGCGTCGCCACCGCTTGCAGCGTCCAGCCTTTGCCGTTCACGATCTCGCCGTCAGCGAGCGTAATGTCGGGACGAAAATCGAGGTCGACGGAGGCATCGAGCCTGCGGATTTCGCCGGTATGCAGCGGCCGCGCCGGCTTGTGCGGCCCCTGCGCCAATACTTTGGCGCCGGTCGCGTCCTTGATTTTAGCCGCGGCAGGCGAGTGATCGCGGTGGGTGTGAGTAACAAAGATATGAGTGACGGTTTCGTCACGCACTGCATCAAGCAGCGCCGCGACATGCGCCACATCGTCGGGGCCGGGATCGATAATCGCCACTTGGCCGTGCCCGACGATGTAGCTGATCGTACCTTTGAACGTGAACGGGCCCGGATTATCGGCCACGATCGCGCGCACGCCGGGCGCCACTTCTTGGACCTGATCGGGCTCGAGGCTGAAACTCTTGTCGAAAGGAATGTCGTCGTTCATGTCGGCGGCGGACCGTCAATACTCATTTATGCAGCCACAATTCGAAGCCAATCGGATCGACACAAGCTTCGCCTTGCCCGAACTGAGACTGCGCCACTAATCGGTGATGCCCCCGTGGTGTAGGCACGGTTCTTTAGCACAGTCGCGAGGCGGGGAGGTGAGACCACAAAAGAATAGAGCCCCGGTGCCGGGAATTCCGGGGCTCCAGCAATCTCAATTCACCACGCTTGGTGACACCGAGACCGCCAACCATTGTCATGCAAAGGGTGGGCCAAGTGGGTCAAATGGGGCCAAGTGGGGGTCAAGTGAGGCAACGCGGGCGCCCGAAGCGAAAATCGGCAAATGGGAGCTGCCCCACAACGTCGCATCGTGGAAATCGGCACTGTCATTACCGGCATTTCGGTCTATCCGCTGGTGCGATCGCAGGCGGCTTCTGACTAAATTGCAGGCACGCACAGACACCACTCTCGCGCCAGCCGGTTTGGCTAGAACGGGGTCCGGCTTCGGATTGCTGCCGCCAACGTGCCCTCATCGAGATAATCGAGTTCGCCGCCGACCGGCACGCCATGGGCAAGCCGCGTCACCCTCACATCGGCGTCGTGCAGGAGGTCGGTAATGTAATGAGCGGTGCTCTGGCCCTCGACAGTCGCACTGAGCGCGAGAATGACTTCCTTGACGGCTGGATCGCTCGCCCGCTTGATGAGCGCAGCAATCGAAAGGTCATCCGGCCCGATGCCATCGAGCGGCGATAAGATCCCGCCCAGCACGTGATAGCGGGCGTTGATGGCATGCGCGCGCTCGAGCGCCCACAGATCGGCAACATCGGCGACCACCACGATCGCCGAATCGTCGCGCCTTGGATCGGTGCAGAGCGTACAGGGATTCTGCGTATCGATATTGCCGCAGATGCGGCACACCGCGATTTTCTCGATTGCGGTCTGCAATGCTGCGGCGAGCGGCGCCATGAGCAGTTCCCGTTTCTTGATCAGGAATAAGGCGGCGCGCCGCGCCGAACGCGGCCCAAGTCCCGGCAGGCGGGCAAGCAACTGAATCAAGCGCTCGATTTCGGGACCGGCGGAAATGGTGGGCATCAAAACAGCTTTAGCCCCGGCGGCAGCGGCAGACCGCCGGTAAGGGCCTGCATCTTTTCCTGGAGCGTGGCCTCGAGCTTGCGGCGCGCATCCGCATGCGCCGCAACAATGAGATCCTCGAGAATTTCCTTCTGATCGGGTTTGAGAAGCGAGTCGTCGATATGGACGCCGCGCACATCGCCCTTTCCGGAAACCGTTACGGCGACAAGGCCGCCGCCGGCAACCCCTTCGATTTCGAGCCGCTCTAGCTCGGCCTGCATCGCCTCCATTTTTGATTTCAATTCGGTGGCTTGTTTCATCAAGCCAAGAAAATCAGCCATCGTAATTCCCGCTTCTCAGGTTCATCGCGTCAAGCTGAACTCGCGGCAGCTCCGACGGACGCCTCACAATGTATCATCGTCCGCAGCCTCACTGTCGAGTTGTGGGCTGGCTGGCGTTTCGTTTGCGGGTTCAGCCGCCGGTCCTGCCGGCGGACGGACCTCGACTATTTCGGCGCCCGGAAAGCGCTCTAGCACCGCCTGCACCAGAGGATCGCTGCGCACGCCGTCCTTGAGTTCGGTCTTGCGCATTTCCGCTTGAGCGCGGATCGAGGGCGAGCCGGCTTCAGCCGATACTGCAACCATCCAACGGCGGCCGGTCCACTCGGTGAGCTTCTTCGAAAGCTCCCCGATCAGGGTCTTGCGTGCGCCGCCTTCAAGCGCGAGCTCGATCTTGCCGTCCTCGAACCGGACGAGCCGCACGTCGCGTTCGAGCGCGCTCTTGATCGAAAGGTCGCGCTTCTCGGCCGCGAGCGCAATCAGATCATCGAAGCTTTTTACCGCCCGGACGTCGGCGGCATCGGCAGTCGGTGCACTGACCGGCGCCGGAGCGGATACGCTCATTGGCGTCGCCGAAGCGAGCGGCGCCGCGCGAGATCCTCGCGCCGTGATATCTGGGCGCGCTTGATCCGATCGCGGCTGGTCCGCAGACATCTGCTTTGCCAACTGCGCTGCGCCAGCTAGGCCGCCGGCACCGTCAGCGCGCCGCGTCTGGTCGAGCGAACGAATTACTTCATCTGGCGTCGGCAAATCCGCGGCATAGGCGATGCGGACCAAAACCATCTCCGCGGCATCGACCGGCCGGCCGGCGGCTTCGACTTCGACGATGCCTTTGAGCAGCATCTGCCAGGTACGCGCCAAAACGCGCATCGAGAGTTTGGCGGCAAAGGCACGGCCGCGTATGCGTTCGGCCTCGGTCAGCGCGACATCATCGGCCAATGCCGGTACGATCTTCACCCGCGTGACAAAGTGGGTGAATTCGGCCAGATCGCCGAGCACCATGGCCGGATCGGCGCCGGAATCGTATTGGTCGCGCAATTCTTTGATCGCCGCGGCGACGTCGGCGCGCATCAGCGCATCGAACAATTCGATAATACGCGTGCGGTCGGCGAGCCCAAGCATCTGCCGCACATCTTCGGCCCGCACCGGTCCCGCCGTGGCGGCGCCGGACTGCGCTCCGGCATGTGCGATCGCCTGATCGAAGAGCGAGAGCGCATCGCGCACCGAACCTTCCGCTGCACGGGCGATCAGCGCCAACGCCTCCAGCTCCGCTTTGATGGTCTCCTTAGCAGCGATGGTTTGCAGATGTTCGACCAGACGCGCGGCGTCGACGCGGCGCAGATCGAAACGCTGGCAACGCGATAGGACCGTGATCGGAACTTTTCGGATTTCTGTAGTGGCGAAAATAAATTTGGCGTGCGGCGGCGGCTCTTCCAGAGTCTTGAGCAATGCATTGAAGGCGGCGCCGGACAGCATGTGCACTTCGTCGAGAATATAGACCTTGTAGCGCGCCGAGACCGGCGCATAACGGATCGCGTCGTTGATCTGGCGTACATCATCGACGCTGTTGTGCGAGGCGGCATCCATCTCGATGACGTCGAGATGGCGGCTTTCCATGATGGCCTCGCAATGGACGCCCAGCACCGGCATTTTAACCGTCGGTGCCGTGATCGAACCGTCTGGCAATTGGTAATTGAGCGCGCGGGCGAGGATACGCGCCGTCGTCGTTTTACCGACGCCGCGGACGCCGGTGAGAATCCACGCCTGCGGAATCCGCCCGGCCTCGAACGCGTTCGAGACGGTGCGCACCATGGCGTCCTGACCGATCAGGTCGTCAAATGTCGCCGGCCGGTATTTGCGCGCCAGAACGCGGTAGGCGGATGTCGTCGTCTCACTCATGATCTGCTTGATACGCGATCTTGAGGTTAGAAATGTAGTCCAGATTGGGCGAAACGAAACCCGGGGAGCGGCGCATGAGCCTCTCGGCCGTTGCCGGATTTCGCTTAGGCTCAATCCGGGCTGCTGCGATTGCGTTTCGCCGCCCTGAGGGCGCAGTAGCGTGGATTCGAAAGGAATAGGTGGGAGGCTGACGAGCGACCCGAACCGCGCTCGTTAGGGCTGCTTCCTTCCGGACCTGACCCGGTTGGCGAGTGGCTCGTCCACCGCCAACCTCCCATGCCCTATATCGGCCGCGGCGGGCGGGAAAGCAAGCTTGCCCAATTTCCCCTAGCGCGCCGATTTGATACCTTGGGCCAGGCTTACGATTCTTCCGCAGAGGATCACGATTTTGTCCGCAAGATTGGGCGCGCCTGGTGCCGGTGCGATCTTGGAAACGATGTTAGCTGCAGTCCTGGCGGCCATCATGGCGCTAGCTCTGCCCGGCTCGGCTACGGCCCAGCACGATGAGGACCATCGCGGCAGCGGGCGTCCGCCGCCACAGCAGCATCCAGGAGGTGGTCCGCCGCCCAAGCCGTTTGTTGCGCCGCGCGGGCCGAACACCGGCGCGCCGCCGGGAGCGCAGATCATCACTCCCGGTCCGCATCCAGGAGGCGAGGGCATCCATCCCGGCATGCCGCCATCGGGAGCCGAAATCGTGCGTCCGGGCGGACCGCATCCGGAGTTTGTCCGCCCCGGTGAACCGCATCCGGGGACCGAGTTTGTCCGGCCCGGTGAGCCGCATCCGGGCGCCGAGTTTATCCGGCCCGGTGAGCCGCATCCGCGAGTGGAAGGTGCCCGTCCCGGCGGGGCGCAGTTCTTTTATCGCGGCCGCGCGTTCGAGCGCGCCCGGAGTGCACCGTTTGTCTATCCGCCAGGTTGGGGCTATCGGCGCTGGGAAATCGGGGCGTTCCTGCCGCCGGTCTTCCTAGTGCGCGATTATTGGTACACCGATTGGGACCTGCTCGGCTTGCCGCCGCCGCCGCCCGACTATCAATGGGTGCGCTATGGGCCGGACCTGCTCCTGATCGATCTCACGAGCGGCGAAGTCGTCGAGGTCGTTTACGACGTGTTTTATTACTGAGCATCGGGTTCTCCCGACC
>CATPBC010000308.1 GCA_955652195.1 uncultured Xanthobacteraceae bacterium
GCGCGATGCCGTCGCGCCATTCGCCCGAACGCGCGGCTTGCGGGCCCAGAAGATCGTAACGGCCGGCACCCGCATGGGTATCGATCACGCGAAATGCTGCCGGCTTTTGCCGCAAGTAAACGAGAATGCGCGTCAGCACGATATGCTTATGGACGTCGGCGAAATTACCGGCGTGAAACGCGTGCTGATAGTTCATGTCAGACGACAGCGAGCACGGAAGAGCCCATTTAGAGCATGGATGGACTTACAACATGCCCCTTTCCCAAAGAATACGGGGACCAGCGCTTGATAATACCTATCCTTTCGGTGCCCCGAACTGGATTGCCGCTCGCAGCAATGAGCGGACGCGCCGCACGCTCAACTGCCACGCATCGGCGGCATAATCAGTTGATCGCGGCTGCAGCTGCGTTTCGCGATTTCCGGACAGTCGTGAAAATGCAGATCCTTCGACAGGCAAAGCCGCACCTCGGTCAAACGTTTGCTGTCGCAGCCGATCGCAATCGCGCTTGGCGACAGCCCCGGATTGGCCTTGATGAAAGCCTCTGCGGCGGCGCCTGGAGTTACGCCGAGTGGCTCTTTGAGATCGGTATATTCCAGGGGAATTTTCACCGCGGCGCGGGCCTTGCGGACCGTTTCGAAGTAAGCGCGGGGCGATAGGCCTGAGCAGGTGCCGTGGCGATCCCATTCGTTGAAGATGAGCCGCGGCGCCGGCATCAGATCGAGCATCGAGGAAACGACGGCGCGATCGAGCCGCGGCGCCGGAAGCTGGCAGTATTCCGGGAAGCCTTTCTCATATTGCGGCCACAGCCCATGGACGACGAAAGAGTACGGCCGTGGCCCGCATTGCGCGTTCGGCGCGGCGGCCGTGCTGCCGCGCTCGGCGGCGCCAGCACAAAACGATGGCGACCAGGACAATGACAGGACGTAGAAATCAAACTGACCCGGTGCGTTCTGCCGCGGGTCTTGCGCAGTCGCCGCTTGGGGGGTGAGCAACAACGCAAGCAACGCAACACGCAACAATAAGCCGGTCATGGACCACCCCCCTTTACGCGTTCGACAACGCCCTCGAGCCTAGATCGGTGTCTAGAACAGATCAAGAACAAAATCTTCACCTCGCTTTACTTTCTGTCACAGCTTGACCCTCCTTTTCGGGGGGAGTGAGGATTGTCGCGCGGCCGACTCGAAGCGGACTGGAAAGCGTCGCATTCGGAGCCTAGTTTGGGGATTGCAAATGGGAGGCAGGGTGCATGACCGTTTACCGCCTGTTCAAGAACGAGGCCTTCGAACCGGAGGCTATCGTGAACATGACGCGCGTCTATGCCGACGTCTGCCAGACACTCGGGCTTAGCGACGACGATCACGGCGAGACGACTGTCGTGGCCGTGAAGGTAATCGAATTCGCTCAGCGCGGGGCGCGCGATCCTATTTTGCTGCGCGATTGCGTTCTCGAAGCGTTGGCAACTGAGGCCTCGTCGGAAGGGTCATTCGCTTAGGATTGACGCAAGCTCGGCCGCTCGGACGAGACGCCGGCTTAGCTTTCCCGCCAGTGTTTGCTCTAAGGCCGCGCCGCGCGGCACGCGGGATTGTAGGCCCAGTTGCGGTCGAGCCCGACGACGCAGAAGTTGACGCCCCAATCCATGCCGATCATGCCGGTATCCTCGGCAATCGAATAATAGATCGGGGTTCTACCGCCGTCGTTGATGACGGCAACTCCGCTGCAGAAGCGGCGGGGAATGGACTGTGCAGCCCACGGCAAGAAATCGGTCTGCTGGATGTTTTCGACGCCGACGATACGCAGCTCCGAATTCCAGAAGCGGAATTCCTTAGTGCGAAAATTGGCAATGATCCGATCGAGCGCCGGCGGGTAATCGCAACTCGGCACGGTGCGGTCATAGCGCGGACCCGAAAGCCAGAAATTCTTCTCAAACCAGTTCGCCGCGCGCAGTTGCGAGGATGAGACCGCGCACAGGGCAAGCGCTAGCACTAAACAGGCGACTCGGCCGAATCGCACGGAAAATCGGAACTTCGGTCCACAACCCCGCTCGGCGGCTGCCGTCCGGAAGTCTACTTGGGAGCTTGTTCGCAACATTGGGGCCCCTCCCCCGCCAATGCCGATAACGGTGCCGCGGGCAGCGATGCCGGTCAAGCCCCGGACTGCCTGCGCTTCGATTTTCCAGCTTCGCTTTTCAGCTTCGGCATTTCAGACGGCGAGCGTCCCGGCAGCCGGCGCGAGGCAATAAAAGCAATAAAAAGATGGCGCGAATCGCTTTTTCACAGTCTTCTTGTGGACGCTACGAACGCGCAAAGCGTGCGCGACCTTCGCGGGGTCGTGCGTAATTTGTTGCATCTGATTCGTCGCGTCTGCGTGCATCGCGAAAACCCCACGCCGCAGTTTCGCGATGTCGTCCACTCACCGATTGTCGCACCGATTGTCGCGCAAAGGGTTGTAACGACCGGCAGCAATGCCGGCGGACTATTTGGCTAACTTTGGGGGAGATTTACGATGGGTGAGGTGCACCGGCTCCCGGCGCCGCAGATTTCATTTAGCCTGCAAACCGCCGGACGTCTGATGACCGAAGTTTTCCCAGCATGGGTGCAGGATCTCGCGCTGCTTGTGGAAAGTGTCGAAACTGTGCGACCCGCCGGGGCGCTGCCGGATTGGCAGCCGGGCGCGACCGTGCGGCTGCCATATTCAAAAAAGGTCTGTAGCGATGGCGCCGCGGTTTGCACCCAAGCGCTGATGGCGCTGGCTGACACCGCGATGGTACTGGCCTGTTCGGCGGCCTGGAATGGGTATCGGCCGATGACCTCGGTCGATCAGACCACGCATTTCCTCCGCCCGGTAAATTTTGACGTGGTGGCGGATGCGCGCGTGGTGCGAATCGGCCGCAATACCAGCTTCGGCCGCGTCATGCTGCTCAACGCCGCCGATCGGCGGCCGGTCGGCATGGTGGCAAGCGCCTATTCGATGTTGTAAAGCCGCTGGAACGACCGGAGGGGATAGACCGTTTTAATCCCGGCGCTGCGGCTCTAACCTTTGCCGCGAGTGAAGCCTGTGAGGCTCTAATGATTCGCAACATCATGATCGCGCTCGTTTTGGTCCTGTTGGTCTTGGCCGCCGGCTTGAGCGCCAGTACCAGCGCCAGTACCAGCGCTATGGCTTGGGGCGCGGAATTCGCCGGCCCAGGTCCGGCAGTGACTGGCAACGACATCGGCGGCATCTTTCCCTATTCGCCCGACGTCGAGCCGATCTACCGCCACATCGCCACAGATCACTGCGCACGATGGGGTCGCTTCGCCAAAGTCACCAGTATTCATCGCGTCTATGGCGAATATGTCGGTTTCGTTTGTTACGATCGTCCGGGCAGGATTCATTAGCCAGCCCTCATCCTGACGAGCGATAACGAAGTGCCTGTCCTGTCCCGCCGCTTCGCGTGGGAGGGAAAACGAGTTGTGCTGGAACATTCACCGCCAGTCGCCGATCGCGGCCTGAACCAGCGCGAGCGCAGCAACCGCGGCGGTATCGGCGCGCAGAATGCGCGGGCCGAGCGCAAGCCGCACCACATTCGGCAATTTGAGCAGCGCCGCGCGCTCGTCCGCGGCAAATCCTCCTTCCGGACCGACCAGGACCGCAAGCGGCGCGTGACGTGGGACGGTGGCGAGCGCCGCGAGAGGATCGGCGAGATCGGCCGCTTCATCGCAGAACACCAGATGCCGCGTCGTCTCCCACGCTGCCAGCGCCTCGATGAGCGCAATCGGTGCCGCAATTTCCGGCAGCGAAAGAATGCCACATTGCTCGGCGGCTTCGATGGCATTGGCGCGCATGCGCTCGAGATTGACCCGCGCGACCTGGCCGTGACGGGTGAGCACCGGCCGCAGCTGCGAGGCGCCCATCTCGACTGCTTTCTGCACCATGTAATCGAGCCGCGCCGACTTGAGCGGTGCGAATAGATAATGCAGATCGGCCGGCGCGGTCTGCGCGCGCGTGCGGGCGCCGATGCGCAGTGCCGCCGCACGTTTGCCGCCCTCAAGCGTCGCGCGCCATTCGCCGTCACGGGAGTTGAACACCAAAATGCTGTCACCAGCTTTGAGTCGTAGCACGGTGGCCAGATAATGGGCCTGGCCACGGTCGAGCGCAGCGGCGCCGCCCTCCTTAAGCGGCGCATCGACGTAAAGCCGCGTGGTACGAAAATCGTAACCGGGCATGGCCGAATGCTGTTCCTCTCGCGCCGTGCTTTCGCTTCATCAATCACTGCGACCACGTCGGGCGCGCGCCAAAGCAAAATGATTTCGGGTTGAGTCGCCCATTTCGCTCGCTTTGGCTTGTAACGAATTATTCGAGTTACGCGAGATCGAAGCCGCGAGAAAGCTTGCGGGGCTCACTCTTCTCTCGCGGCGGAGGGTGAATTTGAGGCCGAGATGAGCTATCCGCCCCGCATATTAAGCTGATTTACGCTTCGCGATCGGGTTTTAGACCGTAAACCACAGCGTCGCACGGGCCGATTTGCGGGTGCTTTGCCGCGTTGTCGCCGGATTTGGCGAGTCTTTAAGGATGGCGGGATTTCGGGCAAAGTCACACGCTGCGGCCGAGAACGAGTCGCGGGCCTGAGCGACGGGGTCGGGAGAAGGCTATTTCATGAAACGCGCGCGCGCGCTGTCGCATTGTGGGGCCTTTTATTGGGCCTCCTGCCTGGCCGTGGCTCTCTGCACCTTGGCCGCGACCGACCGCCTGGCGTGGGCACAATTTCCGGCGCCTCCAGGCGCGCAGTGCAATGACTTCA
Organism: uncultured Xanthobacteraceae bacterium; assembly: GCA_955652195.1. Taxonomy (GTDB): domain Bacteria; phylum Pseudomonadota; class Alphaproteobacteria; order Rhizobiales; family Xanthobacteraceae; genus BOG-931. The sequence continues at coordinate 4,782 of CATPBC010000308.1, forward strand.
GCAAACTTTCCGCCGAAGCACAAAAACGCAGCGCAGCCGTCGGCGCCGCCATGAAAACCAAAGCCGATCGCAAACAGCTCTGTACGCTGATGACGAGCTTTGTTGCCGCCGAAACGACGGTCGTCAAATTCCTCGAAGACAATAAGGTGTGGTGTGGCGTGCCCGAACAGGTGGTCACGTCCTCCAAAGCCAATCACGAGAAATCGCTGAAATTCCGCACCATGGCCTGCAGCGACGACGCACCGCGCCCGAAAGCGCCGTCCTTGAGCGATGCGATAAAGACGCCGAGTGTCGATACCGCAAAGAACACCAAGACCGGCCGCGGCACGTTCGATACGCTTACCGGGAATCCGCTGGCGCGATGAACCGGGCGGCCGGTTCGGTCGCGGACGCGACCGGCAATTGGGTCGACTCGCTCGCCCCAGCCTGGTCACGGCCTTATCTGCGGCTGGCGCGGCTTGATCGTCCGATCGGCTCTTGGCTGTTGCTCTTGCCCTGTTGGTGGTCATCGGCTTTGGCCGCGATTGCCGCAGGATGGAGCCTGCCCAATCTCTGGCACATCGCGCTGTTCTTTATCGGCGCCTTTGCCATGCGCGGCGCTGGCTGCACCTGGAACGATATCGTCGACCGCGATCTCGACCGCGCCGTCGAACGTACCAGCTCGCGGCCGATTCCATCGGGCCAAGTCAGCGTCACGCAAGCCGCGCTATTCCTGATCGCGCAATCGCTGGTCGGGCTTCTTGTGCTGCTCGCGTTCAATGCCTTCACCATTGCGCTCGGCATCGCCTCGCTCGCGATCGTTGCGATCTATCCGTTCATGAAGCGGATCACCTATTGGCCGCAGATCGTGCTCGGCCTCGCCTTTTCCTGGGGCGCGCTGATGGGCTGGGCCGGCGCGTTCGGCCGTCTCGATCTTCCGGCGCTGTTGCTCTATGCCGGCTCGATTTCGTGGGTGATCGGTTACGACACCATCTACGCCCATCAGGATCGTGAAGACGACGCGCTGATCGGCATCAAATCCACGGCTTTGCTGTTCGGGCCGCGCACCAAGCCGATGCTTGCGCTGTTTTACGCCATCGCCGTCATTCTCATCGGAGCGGCTGGCCGGACCGCCGACGGCGGATCAGTCTTCGCGCTCGGGTTATTCGCCTTCGCAGCACATCTTGCCTGGCAAATCGTCCGGCTCGATATCACCGATCCCGACAATTGCCTCGCCGTGTTCAAATCCGACCGCGATGCGGGCTTGATCCTGTTCGCGGGACTAGTGCTTCAGGCGGTCGTGCGCTTTTGAGCACCACTCACTGGTCGCCCGTCTTGGGAACGGTTGGCCTCCCAAAGCATTCTCATCCGCACGTGCGGGTGAGCGCGGCCTAGACGCTTTTGGAGGACAATGATGACCGCCTTGAAAAGTCTCACGATTCTCGGTGCGCTGATTGTCGGTGGAACTTCACTTGCGATCGCGCAAAACGGTCCCGCGACCGGCGGCCAACCGCCAGCGGGCGTTCGCGCCGGAGCACCTGGACCCTATCTTCAGTCCGCAGCACAACCTGCGCAGACCACCGCGGTCCGGCATCACAAGAAAATGTACATGTCCACGAAGCACCGTAAGCACAGCTATTGAGACTGGCACCGGAAGGTTCGGGATAGATATTTGAGCTGATAGCGGCCGCGGGGCGTCCCCCGAAATCCAAAGCCCGATCATACTAGCGCCCAGTTGAGCGAACTTCGGCCGGGGCTCTCTTATTTTCATCGCAAACCTTTCACGCAAGGCATTCGCACAAAGCGATGCTGCCGTAGCGGAGCCGCGGCTTGGGTGAATGAGACGCACACACCATTAGCGGTTTGGGAGCGGCGGATTCGGAAATTTCGCCAGCCGTTCGGCAAGTTCGTAGCTGCGGGCGAGCTTAAGCCAGTGCCTTTCCAATTCTAAAAAGTCCTTGCGCAATTCCGGATCAGCCTGAACAACAGCCCTCCTCCGGTAGTTTTCCGAAACTCCGAGTGTGTAAAGGTCCCGGTTCAGCAGCGCACCATTGCATGCTGCGCTGTGCCCGGGAAACACCGAATGATGGCACGCCGCGGGGCAATGCATGCCGATTGATTTTTATAGAAAGCGCGGCGGGTGATAACGCGCGCGGGACAAAACCGGCGCCCTGCCCTAATCGCGCGCGATAATCTCGCGTTCGCCGCGATGCACGACCGGCACGGCCGAAAGCGCGCCTGCCCGCCGGCGCAGCAACCGGGACGGACGCCGGCGCGCGACGGCGCTGCGGCGACGACGGCGCCAGGTTGGCGCTGCGATCAGCAGCCGGCCCATCCGCGCGAACACTTCGCGCACGGTGCCGTCAACTTCGGCGACCAGAAGCGGTAGACCGAGCACGCGGCCCCACAACTGCCATTCGGCAACGATGTCGTCATTGTCTGTTGAGCAAAATAGCGGCAGCGACAGGGCGGCATCGGCATGTTCGAGCGTAACCGCAACAAACGGCGGCGTCTCGGTCGTGGCATCCAGCCTGATGGCGACGCCGCGATAGGCGGCGACCGGCAGGTTCACGGCCATTCGCATCCCGGCGTGCGCGCGGCGCAACACTACGCGCTCGCGGTGCAAATCGACGATGCGCAAACCTTCGTCCGCCGCGCCATCGGCGGCGGTAAAACGCACTGGCAGAGAGAAGGGGTCGAGCCGCCACGGGGATGCGATCGTGCTTGCACGACGCCCCCCGGCGCGGCTCGACCCGGCAGTAGGCCTGCCGGCTTCCATTTGACGCCCCGAAACTCCCAGGCTGTTGCCGCCCGGTTGCCGCGACCTTGCCATGGCGCCGTCGCGATCAGCTTAAAAAGCCTGGTTAAGGTCCGGTAGCGTCGACCGAACTCGCCGCATGCTTGACGACTGGTTGCCGAGCATCGGAACAATGATGACACGGCGCGACTCTCGTTCACTTCTCGATTTGCGAGGCCATACGGGTTGAATCCCGCGCTTTTGCAGCACATCTTCACGTTACGACGCTATTTCCTGCCCTCTGTCGCGGTTGGTCCAGGCTCACTTGTATTGCCCAGACCGGGCCCGTAAACCGATTGCCAACCACAATGACATCGCTTCTCGATCAATCCGCGCTCATGAATCTTGCCGAACGGCTCGTCGCGGCCGCGCGGCGCGCTGGCGCCGACCAAGCCGACGCGGTTGCCGTGCGCTCGGTGTCGCTTGCGGTAGAGCTGCGCGATGGCGCGGTCGAAGAATCGCAGCGTTCGGAAAGCGATGATATCGGCCTTCGCGTTCTCGTCGGTCATAAGCAAGCAGCGGTCTCAACCAACGACGTCAAAGCGAACGGCCTCGATGCCTTGGCTGAGCGCGCTGTCGCGATGGCGCGTGCGGCACCAGATGACGAATTCGCCGGACTCGCCGATGCTGCGCTGCTGGCGCGGACATTTCCCGATCTCGATCTGCTCGATCCCGACATGCCCTCGGTCGCGCTGCTCGAAAAGCGTGCGCGCCAGGCCGAACAAGCCGCGCTTGCTGTCCCCGGCGTCGCCAAATCGGGCGGCGCTTCGGCATCCGCCGGAGTCGGCGGCATGGTGCTGGTAACAAGCCACGGTTTCCGCGGCGCCACCATTGGCTCCCGGCATTCCATTGCCATGTCGGCGATCGCCGGTAGCGGCACCGGGATGGAGCAGGATTACGATTATTCCTCCACGTTGCATGCCTCCGACCTCGACAGCGCCGAACAAATCGGGCGCAGCGCCGGCGAACGCGCCGTGAAACGGCTCAACCCGCGCAAGGTTAGCACCCGGCGCGTGGCGATCGTTTTCGATCCACGGATTTCCGGCTCGCTGATCGGGCATCTCGCCAATGCCGCCAATGGCAGCGTAATCGCACGCAAGACGAGCTTTCTGCGCGAAAAACTCGGCAAGCGGATTCTCCGTCAAGGTGTCGAGGTGATTGATGATCCGTTGCGCAAGCGCGGCCAGCGCTCGCGACCATTCGATGCCGAAGGCGTCGCCACGCGCAAGATCAAACTAATTGATGACGGCGTGCTCAAGACTTGGCTGCTCGATTGCGCAACCGCGCGCGAGCTTCACCTTAAGACAACAGGCCATGCGCATCGCGGCGTGTCATCGGTACCCTCTCCCAGCCCGAGCAATCTTTATCTCGCGCCCGGCACACAAAAGCCTGACGAACTGATCGCTGAAATTAAGGATGGCTTTTACGTTACCGACCTGATCGGCATGGGAGTCAATCTCGTGACCGGCGATTACAGCCGCGGCGCAGCCGGATTCTGGATCGAGAACGGCGAGCGTACCTATCCGGTGAGCGAGGTCACAATCGCCGGACATCTCGGCGAAATGTTCGCGAGCTTGCAGCCGGCGAACGACCTCACTTTCCGCTACGCCACCAATGCGCCGACCTTGCGCGTGGAGGGTCTCACCGTTGCCGGCCATTGAGGCGGAGGATGCGACGACGATCTCGGCACGCGCCGCAACGCGGCTTGCCGCCGCGGTTCGCGACGCCGGCAGTTTGGCGCTGTCGATGTTCGGCAAGCAGATCAAGAACTGGACCAAAGGGCCGTCATCCTCGCCAGTCTGTGACGCCGACATCGCGGTCAACGATCTGCTGCGCGAACGCTTGATGGCCTCCGACGATGCTTGCGCCTGGCTGTCGGAGGAAAGCGCCGACAATGCGGCCCGGCTCGGTGCGCGTCATGTCTGGGTGGTCGACCCGATCGACGGCACCCGGGCTTATATCGCCGGCCAACCGGACTGGGCGATTTCGGCGGCGCTGGTTGAAGACGGCCGGCCGATTGCAGCCTGCCTCTACGCGCCCGCTTTGGATGAATTCTTCGCGGCGCGCGCCGGCGCTGGCAGCATGCTCAACGGTACCCCGATCACCACGACGCCTGGAGCGGATCTGCGCGATATTCGCGTCGTCGGTCCGCAGAAATTTCTCGATCGGCTGAGTTCGGCGATGCCGCCGTTTACCAGGCTGCCCCGCGGACATTCGCTGGCGCTGCGGCTTGTCCGTGTCGCGCAAGGCGCGGCCGATGTGGCGTTTGCCGGCGGCAACAGTCACGATTGGGACCTTGCGGCAGCCGATCTTTTGGTGCACGAAGCGGGTGGCGCGCTCACGCCCTTGGCGGGCGGAACTGTGGTCTATAATCGTCCCGTGCCGCGGCATGGGACGCTCGTCGCAGCCGGCCGGGACAGGCACACGGCGCTCATCAAATTTCTTGGGGATCAAAAGCTTCTTGGGGACCAGGGCCTCGCATTGCGATAATCGCAAACCGGGCGGGTGGATCAGGCAATACGCTGTAACTTGAGGGGATGCATGCGGCTATGGCGGCACATCGGGCGACAGCAATGGGCTAAGGCGGCGATCGGAATAACCGCCGCCGAGTATTTGCGCTTTGTCGGAGCGACGACGCGCTTCACACTCGAGCCGGCGGATATTTACGAGCGCGGCGAAGCCGACATGCCGATCGTCCTGGCATTTTGGCACGGCCAGCATTTGCTCGCGCCGGTCGCGCGCAAGACAAAGCATCGCGTCAATATGTTGGTGTCGCGGCATCGCGACGGCGAGATCAACGCGATTGCCGCAGCGCGGCTCGGCGTTGGCACGATCCGCGGCTCGGGCAATCACGGCGGCGGCTTCGTGCACAAAGCCGGCGTGGCGGCATTTCAGCTGATGCTCGATTCGCTTGCCGAAGGGCATTCTATCGCGCTCTCAGCCGACGTGCCCAAAGTGGCGCGCGTCGCCGGCCTCGGTATTATCAAGCTCGCGCAGGCGTCGGGGCGCCCGATCTATCCGAGCGCGATCGCAACGAGCCGCCGCATCGTGCTCAACAACTGGGACCGCACCACGGTCAACTTACCGTTTGGGCGCGGCGCCGGCGTAGCCGCCGAGCCGCTTAGCGTGCCAAGCGACGCTGACGAGGCCGCGCTTGAAGCGGCGCGGCGTCTGCTTGAGCAGCGGCTTAATGCGGCGACGCGGCGCGCTTATGACATCGTCGACCGGACGGGTGGTGGAGCTTAGCGTGCCGGATAGTTTACCGCTCGCCTTGCGCCTGTATCGATTGGGCTGCGTACTCGGCTCGCCGCTTGCGTTCCGCCTTCTGACCAGGCGACTAAAGCGCGGCAAGGAACATCCCGAACGCATGACGGAACGGCTCGGTCAGGCGGGCATCGCCCGCCCGGCCGGCCCGCTCGTTTGGGTACATGGCGCAAGTGTCGGCGAGATGCTGGCGGTCATCTTGCTGATCGAACGGCTCCGCGCGCAGCATTTTGCAGTACTGGTGACGTCGGGCACGGTGACTTCCGCCGCACTGGCCGAACAGCGCTTGCCGGATGGCGTGCTGCATCAATTCGTTCCGCTCGACGTGCCGCGCTTTGTGCAGCGTTTTCTCGACCATTGGCGGCCGGGCCTGGCCCTGTTCGTGGAATCCGATCTGTGGCCCAATCTCATTTGCTCATGTGCGGCACGCAGGATTCCCATGATTGTCATCAATGGCCGGCTCTCCGAGCGCTCGTTCAGCCGGTGGCGGCGGGTGCCGGGCGTGATCGCGGCCTTGCTCAACCGTTTCGACTTATGCCTGACGCAGTCGGCGGCCGACGCGGAGCGCTATGCGAAGCTTGGCGCACCGCGTGTCAGTGCCACCGGAAATCTCAAGCTCGACCTGCCGGCGCCGCCGGCGGACGATGCGATTCTGGGTCGTCTAAAACAGATCGTCGGCAAGCGCCCTGTCGTCGTCGCCGCCTCGACCCATCCCGGCGAAGACGCGACCGTGATCGGCGCACATCGCCGGTTGCGCGCAAAATTTCCGGCATTGTTGACGATCATTGTGCCGCGTCATCCGACGCGCGGCGAAAGCATCGCCGAAATCGCAAAAAGCGCGGGCGTCGCGATCGCGCTGCGCTCACGCCGCGCGCAACCGATGCCAGACATCGGGGTCTATATCGCCGATACATTGGGCGAGCTCGGTCTGATGTACCGGCTGGCGCCGATCGCGTTCATGGGCGGATCGCTGGCGCACCACGGCGGGCAAAATCCGATCGAGGCGATCCGGCTCGGGGCTGCGGTCATCCATGGGCCGCATGTGTGGAACTTTGCTGATATCTATGCCTCGCTGGATGCGGCGCATGGCGCCGAACAGGTTGCCGACGAAGAGGCGCTAGCCACCCGGCTCGGCGTATGGTTGGCCGATCCGGCGGCGCGCCAAGCCGCCGCCGATGCCGCGGGCGCGACCGTGCAAAAACTCGGTGGCGCGCTCGAACGCACCTGGACCGCGCTCGACCCTTATTTGATGCAGCTGCGCCTGGAGGACAAAACGGTATGAGCGAAATCACCTCGGGGCGCGGCGACTGATGCGCGAGCCGGCCTTTTGGTGGCGGTCGGGAACAGGCGCGCTTTTAGCCCCGCTGGGTGCGATCTATGGTGCCGTGGCGGCATTGCGCATGCGGTCGCGGGGACGGCAAGCCGGTGTGCCGGTTATCTGCGTCGGCAATCTTACCGTCGGCGGCGCGGGCAAGACGCCGGCGGCGCTCGCCGTGGCACAGCTTCTTCACGCCGCGCATGAGCGCCCATTTTTCTTAAGCCGCGGTTATGGTGGACGGCTTGCCGGTCCGGTGCGCGTCAATCCGGCGCTGCATCGCGCCGCCGATGTTGGCGATGAGCCGATGCTGTTGGCGCGGCTCGCACCCACCATCGTCGCGCGCGATCGTGTTGCCGGCGCGGCATTGGCGCGCTTCGCTGGCGCCAGCGTCATCGTCATGGACGACGGTTTGCAAAATCCGTCCTTGGCGAAGGACCTACCGCTTGTCTTGGTGGACGGCCGCCGCGGCATCGGCAATGGCCGCGTCATTCCCGCGGGTCCCTTGCGCGCCCCGTTGAACCCGCAACTCGATCGTATCCAGGCCCTGGTCGTGGTTGGCGTGCCGGAGGGTGCCGGTTCACTGCTTGATCGCGCCCAGCGCCGCGGAATGACCCTCTTTCATGGCCGGCTCGAGCCGGACCGCGCGGTGGTCGATGCCATCGGCCGACGCAAAGTGCTGGCCTTTGCCGGAATCGCCGATCCGGGGAAATTTTTCGCGACTCTCCTAGTCGCGGGGATCGACATCGCCGATCGCGCGGCCTTTGCCGACCATCACCGCTATAGCGCGGCCGAAGCGCTCGATCTGGTTGCGCGCGCAAAAGCGAACAATCTTATGCTAGTCACGACTGAAAAGGATCTGGTGCGGTTAACCGGCGCGCCCCAGCTCGAAGAGCTTGCGGCGCATGCCAGCGCATTGCCGGTACGGCTTGTCATCGAAGAGAAGGATCAATTCCGGAACTTGGTGCTGAGTGTGCTTGCCAGCCGCAGTATTAAGGCAGCTCCAGGGCCGAGGCAGTGACTTCGATCGACACTCGATATTATTTCCGTCCGTAACGCGAGCCTATTCGCTGCAATACCGCCTCGGGGGTAGCATAGGCTTCCTGCAGATCGACGCTCCAATAGCGGAGCTCCTCAAGCGGGATCGATACGCCGGTCACGGCGCAGCGCACGAAAGTCCCTGGCCGCACCACGCGGAAATCACCGTCAAGATATTTGACCTCCGCTTCGCCCGGCATTGGCGCGGCACGATCTGTGCGATTGAGCAACATCACCTCCGTCTGTTCGATCCACATTGAACCGCCTGCGCTTACCCCATTGGGGGCTGGTGGCGGACTCTTCGACGCCCAGGAAGCCGAAACATAATCAC
>CATPBC010000309.1 GCA_955652195.1 uncultured Xanthobacteraceae bacterium
CTTTCCCCGCATGCTGGCCGAATACGCGCTGTTGCGGCGCGGTCCGTTGACGATGGCGCCGTCACAGCTTGGCTTGTTCACCCGTTCCGATCGCGATCAGGCGCGCGCCAATCTGCAGTATCATATCCAACCGCTGTCGCTCGATCGCTTCGGCGAACCGCTGCACAAATTTCCGGCCTTCACCGCGAGCGTCTGTAATCTGCGGCCGACCAGCCGCGGCACCGTGCGGCTGCGCTCGCGCGACGTCGCGCAGGCGCCGATCATCGCGCCGAAATACCTCTCGACCGACGAGGATCGCCGCATCGCCGCGAGCTCCATCAGGCTTACTCGGAAGATCGCGGCGCAGCCGGCGCTGGCGCCGTTCCATCCCGACGAATATTTGCCCGGCTCCGCTGTTCGCGACGACGACGAAACGGGTCTGATCAAAGCCGCCGGCGATATCGGCACCACGATTTTCCACCCGGTCGGCACCGCGAAAATGGGACTTTCCAGCGATCCGCTGGCCGTGGTCGATGACCGGCTGCGTGTGACCGGGATCGATCGGCTTCGCGTGATCGACGCATCGGTGATGCCGACCATCACGTCGGGTAATACCAACGCACCGACCATGATGATCGCCGAAAAAGGCGCCGCGCTGTTGGCCGCGGGCGCCAAGGCGTTGGCAGCATGAACGCGGCAGGGCGCGTCAGGGCCATATTGTTCGATCCGGTCGTCGCTTGGGCCGTGATCGAAAAAGACATCGGCGATCCGGCTTACATGCTTAGCCGCTACGTCGCGTTATTGGCGCTTATCCCTGCGCTCGCGAGCTTCGTCGGCGCGACGCTGATCGGCGTGATCGCGCCGGGCGGCGGCATAATCCGCGCCGGCCTGGTCGACGGACTGTTCGGCGCGATCTTCAGCTACGCCATGAGCTGCGCCATGGTGCTGCTGCTTGGACTCATCATCGATCTGTTGGCGCCGACATTCGGCGGCCGCCGCGATTTCGAAGATGCGTTCAAGCTCGCGGTTTTTTCGTTCACGCCGCTATGGCTCGCCGGCATATTTCTCATTCTCCCGGGGTTGCGTTTTCTGCTGCTCACCGGCTGTTACAGCATTTATCTGCTCTGGCTCGGCATCCCGCGATTAATGAAAGTGCCCGAACAACAAGCCGCCAATTTCGCCGCCGTGATTGTCGTTTGCGCCGGCGCGATGCTCTATGCCGCCGCGCTCGCGCAACGCATGCTGTTCGGCACGCCGGGGCTTTAGCGGTTCACACGTTTCCCGGATGCGGTGCAGCGCGCAACAGCGCGTTCACCTGCGTCCTCAACGCACTCTAGCGGTGCACCGCTGATCCGGGAACTCAGCAAACACCGCGGTTGTAACGATCTCGGGTCTGCAGCGCACCATTCCATGTTGCGCTGCGCCCGGGAAAAGCTCACGGCGCTTCGACGACGCGTTTGCAAGCCGCCGGCAAGCCGGACAGCGTCAGCGGCGGCTTTGGCTTGGGCGGAATGAGCGGCGGCGTCGGATGCAGCGTCGATTCCTTGAACCAGAAGTCGAGTTCGTGACCGCAGCCGTCGCTCGCCTCGGGCGGCGGTTGCGGCTGGCACTCGGGACTGTCGGTCGGACAAGCAATACGGGCATGAAAGTGCTCGGCGTGGCCCCACCATGGCCGCACCTTCGCCAGCCAATCGCGGTCCGTTCCAGCTTCGCGGCACAGCGCTTTCTTGATCGCCGCATTGACGAAAATGCGGGTCACCGCCGCATCCTGCGCCGCGGCGCGGATGAGATTGGTATAGGTAGGCGTCCATACATTCGCATCGACGTCGAGCAGATCCGGCGCCACCACATTGGTCGCCGAGGCGAATTCGCGCTCCTCGCGGCTTTGCACGTGATCCGGCATTGGCGTGAACCAGATATCGACGTCGAGTCCGACCTGATGGCTGGTATGGCCGCTAAGCATGGGGCCGCCGCGCGGCTGCGCCATGTCGCCGACCATAAGCCCGTTCCAGCCGGCTTTCTTGGCGTTTTTGCCGAGCCGCTTGATGAATTGGACGAGATGCGGATTGCCCCAATTGCGGTTGCGCGACAGCCGCATCACTTGCCACGACGGGCCCTCGGTCGGCAGCGGCACGGCACCCGCAAGGCAGCCGTCCGAATAGGTGCCGATCGAGCGCGGCGGGCCGGGAAACGGCGTCGGCTTGCGCGCGAAAAACTCCTTGGCCGGCGTCGAGGCGTCCGCATGTTGCAGCGGCGGCAGCGGCTCGGGATGAAGCGAGCCGGGCGGCGTCGGATCGGGCGATAAATTTTGCGCAGGCTTGTCCTGCGCGGCGACAGAGCCAACCGCGAGGAGGAGGACAAGAAGACAGCGCAGAGTGGCGAGCATCAGCGAGACTTTTCTTTGCGCATAGTCGCCGCGTTGGCGGCCTTTTTGATGCGATAGGCCACGGCGCGCGAGCGGCGGCGATACGCTGCCGCGAGTCGCGCGTGCTGTCCAGACGCGAACAGGTCGTTATCCGCATCTGCGAGTCGCAGGAGCCGCTGTTCGGTTGTCGCATGCGGCTCGATCGCGCCGTGATAGAGGATGTGGCCGATCTTCGCACCGCGCACGGCGAGCGCACGCGCCACTAGAAGGCAGCGATGACAATCGAGCGGCTCGCGCTCGGAACACATCAGGCAGAGGCGATGACGCCCGGCATCGTGCAGCAAACGCTCGAGACTGGCCTGGAAGCTCGGCTGCCGCGCCATGGTTTCGTAATCGGCGACTTCGTAACCGGCGATGCCTTCGCAATAGAGCGACGGATCGCGCGGCCGCCCGCCGAGCTCTTCGCCGAAGAACAGGTAGTCCATGCTCTCGCCGGCCAACAGCGGGGCAAGATTCTTCGCCGAGAACCAGGGGCAAAACCGCGACACCGGCATCGAGCGCACGTCGGCAACGGTACTGGCGCCGGCCGCGCGCAGCATCGCGGTGAAGCGCGGCGCGGGAATATTGGAATGCCCGATGGTGAAGAGATCGAATGTGGTCATAGATCAATTTGTGTCAATTATTGCGAATTCGAAAGCCACGTCATTGCGAGGAGCGCGAGCGACGAAGCAATCTAGATCCTCTGGCCACCATGGATTGCTTCGCTTTCGCTCGCAATGACAGGAATTGTTGCGCCGGCTCGGGACGGAGCGTTCCGGTAACCGCTTTACAACATCTCCGCGCTACGTAGTGTTTATCTGCTTACGGCTGCCGGGGCATGCCATGCGTGTTTGGTCCTGCATTCTCGCC
>CATPBC010000310.1 GCA_955652195.1 uncultured Xanthobacteraceae bacterium
ATCATAGACGATCCGGCCTTTATCCAGGATCACGGTACGGGGCGAGAACGTCAATGCGACGCGGCTGTTCTGCTCAACGAGGATGATCGAAAGCCCGCTCTGCGTCTGCAGCTTGGTGAGCACCGCGGTCAATGTCTCTACCAGGATTGGCGCTAATCCTTCGGTGGGCTCATCCATGAGCAGGATCGTCGGATTGGTCAACAGCGCGCGTGCGATCGACAACATTTGCTGCTCGCCGCCCGAAAGTTGATTGCCGGCATTGTCCAGCCGCTCTTGCAATCTCGGAAATAATTCAAAAACGCGCGGAAGGGTCCAAAGCCCGGGTCGTGCGGCAACATCGAGATTCTCTCGTACCGTGAGCGACGGAAAAATCTCGCGCTCCTGCGGCACGAAACCGATACCGGCGAGAGCCCGGCGATAAGACGGAAGGCGAGTGAGGCTTTTTCCATTGAGGACGATTTCACCCGCGTGCAGCACGGTCTGTCCCATTACCGTGGCCAACAGCGTGCTTTTGCCGACGCCGTTGCGTCCGATCACGCTGATGCACTCGCCCGGCGCGAGCGTCAGATCGATGTCCTCGATCACCACCGTTTCGCCGTAACCGGCGGAAACCTGCCGTAGTTCGAGCGCGCTAGCCACGGCTGGCCTGACCAAGATAGACGGCGCGCACCTGCGGGTTGGCCTCGATTTCTCGCGGCGTGCCTTCCGCGAACAGTGCGCCGCCTACCATTACGGTGACACGCTTGGCAAAACGAAAGACCACGTCCATGTCGTGTTCGATGATCAATATGGCGATATGCTCCGGCAAGCGCTCGATCGCGTCGAGAATGATGTGGCTCTCGGTGCTGGGCACGCCGGCAGCAGGCTCGTCAAGCAGCAGCACTTCGGGCTTAAGCCCGATTGCGATCGCGATCTCGACCAGCCGCTGGCGGCCGTAGGGTAACTCGGATACGCGATGCGCAGCATTGGAAGCGAGCTTCAGCACGTCCAACAAGTGCATCGCTTCGTCGATGACATCCGTCCGCCTGCCGACTGGATAAAACATCGATGGCGCCGCGCCTACGCGCTCCGCGATTGAGATGCAGACATTTTCCAGAACCGAGAGTCCGCGGAACAACCGGTTGATCTGAAACGTACGGGCAATGCCGAGCTTGACCCGCTCCGCCTGCGTCTTGTCCGTAACGTCATTCCCTTTCAGGAGAACGCGTCCACGCGATGCCGGCAGTGCGCCGGAAAGCAGATTGATAAAGGTCGTCTTGCCGGCCCCATTTGGGCCGATCAGCGCATGGCGCGCACCGGCAGCCAACTTAAAGTCGATCTCTTGCACTGCCACGAGCGCGCCGAAATGGCGGCGCAGCGCGCGGGTCTCAAGTCGGATCTCGGTCATGTGGCCGCACGGCGGACGAAATAGCGCTGCCATAGGACTTCGCCCAGTCCCAATAATCCATTGCGCGCGTACAGGGCCACAATTACCAGGAGCAGTCCGAGCCCAAGCTGCCAGGCGGTCGGATAGATTCGCGCCAGGAAATGCTCGAGCGCCAAATAGGCCGCGGCGCCGACGAATGCGCCATACAGACGACCATAGCCGCCGAGTATCAAGATTATGAGCACGGTCGCGGCGCGATCGAGATCGAGCGCGCTCAGATTGACATAAGCATTCGTCTGCGCCCACAGGCCGCCGGCGACTCCAGCGATCGCTCCTGAAATCGTGTAGCAGATGATCAACCGCCGCCGTACCGGCGCGCCGACGGCATGCATGCGCAGCGGATTTTCGCGAATGCCGGTCAGGCTCTGGCCGAACGGCGAATAAACCAGTGTGCGGATGAAGATAAAACAAACCAACAGGATCGCCAGCGTGTACAAATATTGGGTGTCGGCATAGAGCGGATTGAATTCGAAGAATCCAAACAGTGGCGCGATGTCGAGACTCGGCAGACCATCGAAGCCGCCGGTATAGTCGTGCGCCATGTTCGCGGCTTCCTGCAGCAGAGCCATGGTGCAGAGCGTGAGCATCAGTAACGTGAGGCCCTGCGTGCGCAGCAGCACGACCCCCGAGGCAAAACCAATCACCGCCGCGGCAAGGGCCGCCAGCGCCAGGCTTGTGATCGGCTCGGTCCAGATACCGTGAAAAGCCAAAAGCCCGACGGTGTAGGCTCCGGCGCCAAAGAACGCCGCATGGCCGAGCGTGATGATGCCGGCATAGCCGAGCGCGAGATCAAGCGAAAGCGCGAACAGAATGGTAACCAGGAGCGCGGTGGCGAAGCCAAGATAGTCGGGAAAAATGAAATAGAAGGCGACTGCTGCCAGCCAAGGCAAGGCTTCCCACCAGCGCAGATGATGTCGCCACATCAAGACGCGCGCCGCGGGCTGATCCAAGCCTGGAGTGGCGGCCACTGGCGGAAGGGGAACGGCCTCGGTGCTCACGTTGCTTTCCTCCCAAAGAGCCCTTGCGGCCGCCATAGCAGGAGCAGGATCGTGAGCACGTAAATGAAAATGGTGCCGCCCTTTGGCAAATAAAGCTTGAGCACAAAGTCGAGCGCGCCAAGAAGCAGCGATGCATAGTAAACGCCGACGACGCTGCCGAGTCCGCCTACCGACACCGCAATCAGAAAATAGACGAGATATTTGAGCGCATATTGCGGATCGAGCCCGAGAAACTCGGCGCCAAGTCCACCGCCGAGACCAGCCATGCCGCTGCCAAACGCGAAGGTGATCGTGAACAACCGGTCGACATTGATGCCAAGCGACTCCGCCATTCTGCGGTTGTCGACGGTAGCGCGGATCTGCGCGCCGATGCGGGTACGCTCGAACGCAAGCCAGATCCCGGCAACGACGAAGAATCCGACCACGATCAGGAAAACACTGTAGGTACGATATTGCGTGAAGCCAAGGTTGATCTGGCCACCGAGTTCGGGAGGCAATTGCAGTGGCTGGCTTTGTGGACCGACGACGATCGTAAGCGCGGCCATGAAAATAAAAATCAGACCGATCGTCAGCAGCACCTGATCGAGCTCGCCGGCACGGTAGAGCCGGCGATAGAGAAATTGCTCAAGCACTACGCTTAGAGCCGCGGTAGCGGCAAAGCCGAGTGCGAGCGCAACTGTAAAACCGAAATGCGCGCGATTCATCGCCAGCACGATGATGTAACCGCCGAACATGGCGAACGCCCCATGGGCGAGGTTGATAAACCCCATCAGGCCCATCGTGACGGACAGCCCAACCGAGACGATAAACAGCACGGTGCCGGCGGCAATACCGCCCAACAAAATGCTGGCGACATCGATCCCTGCGATCACGAAAGGTCCTGCTGGCCGGCAAATGTTACGAGGCCGCCCCGTGCGTCGGCGGAGCGGCCTCCATCGTGAAAAGCTCTCGACCGGTTTGCATCATTTCTTAGGAGCGCACGGACCAATGGCCTGCGCTTTGCACTCGTCCTTTACGCGATCGATTTGACCGATCACCTTCTGATGAAGCTTGCCGTCGGGGCCCTTCACCACCTCGGCAAGATATTCGTTCATCACGATGTCGCGGGTTTCCGGATCGATCGTGATCGGTCCTTGCGGACTGTCGAATTTCCATCCGAGCAGCGATTTCACGGCGGCGTCGCCATCCATCTTGCCTTTGGTGGCCTGTACAGCGTGAACGATCGCGGCCATCCCGTCATAGGCGCCGACCGCGGTGAAATCAGGCGTCGAGTCGGCGCCGTAGTCTTTTCTCCAGGCGGCAACGAACCGTTTGTTTTGCGGATTATCGAGATCGGCATTGTAGTGGTGCATGGTGATCAGGCCGATCGCGGCGTCACCCATGGCCTGCAGCTTGATATCCTGGGTGATGTCGCCCGGTCCGATCAGCTTGATGCCAGCGGCGCGCATGCCGAGCGCGCCATAGGTCTTGGCCACCGCAACGGCGTGATCGCCCGCCGGGACAAATACGAAAAGCACGTCCGGCTTCTCGTCTTTGGCGCGCTGAAAGAACGGCGTGAAGTCCGGAACCGCGCCGGGCCCGCCCGCCGGAATGGCGTCGATTACCTTACCGCCATTGGCTTCGAAGCCGGCTTTGAAGGCATCCAGGCTGTCCTTACCGGGAGGAAAATCGGAATAGGCGACGACTGCGGTTTTCGCATGCAGCGTCTTGGCCGAAGCGACGCCCAAGGCGTAGCCGGCATGCCACATGCTAAACGACGTGCGCACAAAGTCCGGCGCGAGATTGGTGATGAATGCGGTGCCCGCATTCATGATCACCGCGAGTTTTTTGCCAGCGGTAATGAGTGGGGCAGACGCAATGGCGTCGGGAGAATAGACCCAGCCGGCAAGGGCATCGACCTTGTCCTGCGTCAGCAGCTCCTGGACCGCGACCTTGGCCTCGGCGCCGCTTGGCGCTTTGGAGTCACGCTTGATGAGCGTGATGGTGTACGGTTTTACCTGATCGGCATTCAGCTTGAGATAAAGCTCCATGCCGCGATCCATTTGGCGGGCGAATTCGGCGCCGATGCCGGTATAAGGCAGCACCACGCCGACCTTAATTTCCTGCGCTAACGCCGCGCTGCCGGAAATGCTCAGGGCGGCGACCGCCGCGATTAATCGTTTGGACATTGACTCCTCCCAGGAACGCCGATTTCGGCGATATCCGACGCCATTCTTATCGTCTGCAACACTAGGGTGAAAGCCCGGAAAGGCGCAAGCGAACGGGTCAGCGGCAAGTTGGTGGGTATCGGCGATATTCCGGTGTGAGCATTGATCAACAATTAGATTGAACGTCACACCGTTGCGCTGTCGAAAGATGACTGTGACACCCCACCGTGGTTCGCCGCCTTTACTCGACCTTGATATTGGCTTCTTTGATGATCGGTGCCCACAGTGCCGCATCGGCGACATTCATCGCCGCAAGCTCCTGCGGCGTTGAAGCTCGTGGCAACACGCCGAGCAGCTTGAATTTCTCCTTGATCGCCGGGTTGCTCAGCACCGCGGCCATATCGGCGTTGATCTTGGCGACGATGTTAGCAGGCGTTTTCGCCGGCACGTAGATCGCATACCAAGAGGAAACGTCGTAACCGGGCACGCCGGCCTCGGCGGCGGTCGGTAATTCAGATTCGTCCGGAAAGCGCTTGGCGCTGGTGACGGCAAGGCCGCGGACCTGCTTCGACCTGACCGGTTCCAAAAGCGACCCGGTGGTGTTGAACATCAGGTCGAGCCGGCCGGCAATGAAATCGCTCATTAGTCCCTGAGTGACGCCACGATACGGCACGTGCGTTATTTCGATGCCGGCCCGGTGCTTGAACAATTCGCCGGCGAGATGCGGGACCGTGCCGATGCCAGGCGACGCCCAACTCAACGTGCCGGGATTGGCCTTGGCGTGAGCAATGAATTCCTCAAGCGTGTGGAAAGGCGAAGAGTTTGGCACGACGATGATGTTGGGATAGGTGCCGACGAGGGACACTGCCGCGAAATCGGCTGCGGGGTCGAAGGTCAGCGTGGAAAACAGCAAGGGCTGGACCAAGGGCGATCCCGGGGCGAGCAACATCGCGTAGCCGTCGGCGGGCGCGTGTGCGACGGTGTCGAGCGCGATCCTCGCCCCGGCTCCAGGCCTGTTCTCCACGACGACCTGCTGATGCCAGATCTCTGACAAGCCATTGGCGACGATGCGCGTCGCTAAATCCGCTCCGCCACCCGGAGGAAAGCCGACAAATAGCCGCACGACGCGGGAAGGATAGTTATCCGCAAGCGCCGATCGGCCAAAAGGCGCAAGCGCGGCAGCGGTCGCCAGTTGCAACGTTCTGCGACGCGAAAGTCTCATGATGACTTGCTCCAGTCACGAAAAAGATGCGGCCTGATCTACGTTCACGACCGGCTTAATTTGCGCAAGTGAAAATTTTTGAGATTTTCAGAAGGAATTTGGTCGGAGCGGCGAGATTTGAACTCGCGACCCCCAGTCCCCCAGGTGGAAGCTGCGCATAGATTTATCACGTAAGTCTGCAATTGAGGGCAGAACTGACATGGTGCGGTCCTGCCGCGAGGTCGCCTTTTGACCCAAAGCGGGCCTCGAGTTCGCGCCGGAGAATGTCCGCTTTAAAGTTGATTACGGTCTGACGCTTTCTCGCCAGCTGCCTCTGAACATGCGACAGGCTTGTGCACCCAGAACTGGTACATGGCAGCAAATGTGCTAGGTGCTTGGGTTTCGAAGGCCTGCCAGCAATCGAGATTGGTCATAGCCGCTGGTTCAGGAAAGCGCGTCACAAAACGCTGGACCGTAAGTGCATCTAGCATGAAGCCGCCAAATTGCACGCCGGCCCCTGTTAGGAACAACTTGATCTCGCGCAATGTGATGTGATGCTCCTGCACATGAAATATGAGATCGCGACATTCATTCATCGCAAAGAAGTCATTCCACTGGATCACCGATTTCAAAAACGATTCGCCATCGGCCGCCATCACTTCCTCACGACAATGCCTAATATCATGTGGAATCGGCCGATAGCCGCGATCGGCGATCAACCTGCGCGCTGCGACAATGCTCTGGCGGGCCAATTCGCTGTAGAGGCCAACCAGCATGACGCCGCCTGGACGTAACAGTGCCAGTAATGTCCGCCAGCCTTCCCAGGGATCCGCAAGGTGGTGCAGAACGCCGGATGCTTCGACGTAATCGAACTCTCGTCCAATCGTGCCTAGTTTCGCAATGTCGGCCTGTCCAAATTCGACGTTGGTGACGTCGTAGCTTTGCGCCATGCGCTGGGCATAGCACAGGCTTGCAATACTCAGGTCAATGGCAAGAACGCGGGCGCGAGGCGTCTGTCGAGCGAATTCGACGGTGGACAGTCCCGTCCCGCAGCCGGCAAAGAGGGCATCAAATCCTTGCTCGGGCGGGCGGTCATTGAGAATTATGGATTGGCCCGGTGGCCCCGCCTTTACCCAGCGTGGGTACGGGCTTTCTTCATATTGTTGGCGAACCGCACGCGACACTTCGCTCTCGATACTTGTCAGAACTGGAATGCTTGATGCGATCCGACGTTCTTCGGCCGGTTCCTTGACCTGCTGGACAAGCAACGCGCTCACGCATGCATGCCAGGACCGGTCAAGCAGCGCCTCCGCCTTCGACAAAATGTGAAGTGGAAAATAGGCACCCATAATTGCGGGCCAGAAGTCAGGACAGGGATCTCCCATCGCTAAGGACCTTTCGAGCGATGCTTGTAAACGCTGCGCTTGGTCGGCTTCGACTTCGGTCATCGAGAAAACGTATTGATTAATGAAGCATTGTCGGGCCACGGTGCAGTAAAAGCCGAGCAGGCGTTCGTCACACCTATTGTCCACCGTGCTGGTCGTCAGCATGGCCAGACGGACGTTCGTCAAAAGCCGCTCGAGACCGACATCTGTGATCGGGCTACTCTCCAGCAAGCGGCACAAAAGTTGGTCGCGCGATAGAGCGATCGACAAATCGAGCAATTCGGTGGCGGGGAGCCGTGCAGGCCACGATGAATCGACTCGCGCAATAAAGCCATTCACGACCGCGTCAAGCTTTATCAGACTTATGCAGGCCCCAGCGAGCTCTCGCGGCCGATCCCAGGTTTCCGAGAGTGCGCGCGACATCAACTTGCGAATTCGACCATCGTCTGCGGTGAACCGAGCCTCTCTGACGCATTGAGCAAACAGGATTTTGGTCTGCGCCGTCTCATGTATTGCAAGCGCCCGGCTGGCCGCCCCGATTGCCAACTTGAGATGGCCCGCCGCAAGGCAGGCTCTGGCCAGATCCTCGTATGCGCTGGGCAGATTGGGCTTGAGCGCGATCACGTGCTCAAAATGGTGAATGGCTTCGCTGGCTTTGCTCTGCGCCATCAGCGCAGCGCCGAGCATTCTGTGCGTTTCGGCGCGCGTATCAAGCGACTCGGCCGATGCTATATTCGCGGTCGAGCGAAACGGAGGCTCTGCGCCACGGGACCTCTAGGCTCGCCGTTGTTTGCGGTTCATGGCGCTTTATCAATGACTATTGCAGCCGCCGGCAATTATACCAGACGCGATTGCAACATATTCAAGTTACCATTCCGACGAGGTTATCGAATAACCGTCGTGTTTGCTGCGGTGCATGAGTCCGCTATTGGCCCGAAACGGACATCGAGACAGTGCTGAGGAATGTCTGCTTTCGAGGGTAAAGCGAACATCGTAAATTGACCGCGCGACGTCGGCTGTGAGGCATCAAACGTTTGCAAATGAGACTGGGGCGTTATCGGATTAAAACAAGCAACTAAAATGCTATTTCGTTGAAGTTTTTGGTCGGAGCGGCGAGATTTGAACTCGCGACCCCCAGTCCCCCAGACTTGTAGCACGAAAAATAATGGAAAACAATAAGCGATAATAAGGCTTGAAAATCGCTATTTCCGGGTGTAGACCCTCAGTCGGAGTGATCATGGATGATAGCTGGGATGCACTGGGAATTTCCCAGTTGCTTCCCAGAAAACGAGACTGAGGGTGACACAACGAGACTGAGGGTAACATGCAAGCAGCCAAAAAACTGACCCAAGGTGCAGTCGATGCGTTCAAGCTCAGCAAGGGCAACACCGAGGAAATCATCTTCGACAGTGGCAAGGGCGGGGCGCCCGGTCTTGGCCTTCGGATCCGCGAAGGCGGATCACGCAAATGGATCTTTCAATATCGATTCGCCGGCCAGCAACGCCGAGACACTATCGGCAATGCTGCTGCATGGACACTGGAGGCCGCTCGCAAAAAGGCACGAGAACTGCGGGTCAAGATCGATGATGGCTTCGACCCGCGGGTCGAAAAGGCGGTGCGGATAGAGGAATCCAAGACCATCTTCTCGTCCGTGATGAAAGATTGCCTTGAGGCGCGCGAACGAGACATGAGGCCGCGCAGCTTTACCGAGTTTAAGCGGCATCTAGAAAAGCATTGGAGCCCGTTGCACAAGCTGCCGATCACTGGCATCGCGAGGGCCACCGTAGCGGGCCGACTTCGGGAAATCGCTAACGACAGCGGTCCCGTTGCGGCGGATCGTGCCAGAAGCAGCTTATCGGCAATGTTCGCCTGGGCGATCGGCGAGGGCCTTTGCGACGAGAACCCGGTCAACGGCACGAACAAGAACAGCAAAGATGTAGAACGCGAGCGCAGCCTTGATGATGGCGAGCTCGTGGCTGTCTGGAAGGCGGCGCCGGATAACGACTACGGCCGGATCGTCAAGCTGCTCATTCTCACCGGGCAGCGCCGGGACGAAATCGGCAGCATGCGGCAATCCGAAATCGACCTTAAGGCCAAGGTGCTGCGGCTCCCGGCTGCTCGCACGAAAAACAAGCGGGAACATATAGTCCCATTATCCGAGTTGGCGATTGATATTCTTGAAAGCGCAGGCACGCGCAACGGCCGCGATCTTGTGTTTGGGAACGGCGAAGGCGGCTATTCGGGGTGGTCGCATTCCAAAGCGAAATTGGATGAAGCGGCCGGCCTCAAGACGGCTTGGACCTTGCATGACATCAGGCGCACGGTTCGCACGGGCTTGGGCGGCCTAGGCGTGGCGCCGCACGTCGGTGAGGCAATCTTAAACCATCTGCCGGCGAAGTTGATCAGGACCTACGACAAGAACAAGTACGAGCCCGAGAAGCGCCAGGTCCTCGACCTGTGGGCCGATCATGTTCTCGCCCTGGTCGAAGGACGTCGGAGCAAAGTAACGCCACTAAAACGGGCGTGACGTGCGATGGACAACGACGAGGAGCTCGCCCGCGATTTGCTGCTCGGCATACCTGGGCCAAAGGGCAGGCAATATCTCAAGCCAAACAGCGAGCGCGAATTGAAGGCGCGAGCCGCATTGGCGCGGATTCTGCGAACAGAAGCACCGGACGGGTATTTCACGCGAATGTTAGCTCGTTTGATAGACCCGCGGCCCAGCGGCGGTGCAGTTATCAAACAGAAAATTATCTTTCGACGGCCGAGAGGAACGCCTGTCGTTGTTAGCGATCGGCGGCGAGTAGAGATTGCGGCCTTTATGCACGAGCAGATTGCGAAGCAAAGACAGGAAACTGCGGCCAGTGTGGCGCAGGCACGGAATCTCAAGCGAGTTGTGGCGGCCACGCGAGAAAAGTTTGGTGCCAGCCGCAGCACCGTCTTGAACATCTGGCGCGAATTTCGGCCGCCAAGGAAAAAGGAAAGTCCAACCAAATAGCGGCATTTAGTTGGACTGATTCCCCCGTGCAAGTTTTTTGCAATTCGCGTAAATGCTCCGCTCAAGATATCTCATAAGCGGAGCGGAGCATGAATGGTTCTCTGGAAAACTTGCCCGACGATTTAGCGCGCCGTCGCTTGCTCAATACGGAACAGGTCGCAGCTTTTGTGAACCGCAGCGTTCCTGAAATTCGACGGTTGATCACAACCGGCACCTTCCCAAAGCCGTTTAGGCTCAATAGCCGGCGCCTTTCGTGGCGACTCGGCGACATCGTCGATTGGATCGACAGCAAGACCGAACCGACACAGACTGCCGCCTAAAGAAAAACCCCCGCGCGTTTGGCTGCGCAGGGGTCAGGAGCAGTGAGAAAAAACAGCAGGCGTTATCTATCTCGCCGTTCCTGCCAACGCAAGCCCGCGCGGTCCCCTCAAACGAAGGAGATCGCGATATGTTCAAATCTTTCACCACTGAGAACGGGCAGCTTAAAAGTAGCAGGCCGCGATTTTTTAGCGTTGCCACGCTGGGCGGCCGCGCCGGAAATGCTCGGTGTTGTGCAAATTGCGGGCGGCCAATCAATCCGAAACGCAACAGCCGACGCCAGCGGTATTGCAATTATCGCTGCCGCGACGAAGCCCGCAGGGCGCGCGATTTTGTCAAGCGCTACCCCAACCAAGCAATCCCACGATCAGTTGAAAATCGGGCTTTAATTTCAACGGCCTGCAAGGGCGATTTTGCCGACCGAGCCTATTCGATTAATGGCCCGCGAGACGTTATCGCAACCGAGCTCATCGCCGGTCGAGATTGGCAGTCAATTGTCAGTCTGGATGGCGTCCGTTCCGAGGTTGCACAAGTTGCATCGAGGCGGTCATGACCGGCAGTAACGGCCAGATACCGCTCGATCTTCACGACAGGCCTATTGCATTGCGCGCGCAGTACGAGAGCGTGAGGCGCGCCGAAAAAGCGGAGAGCGTGCGGAAGTCCCGAACACCGCCGTTACGTAATGGCGAGGACTGCGATACGCTCGCGCCGTCATCTCCGACGCACGGCCGCAACGCTGGCCGCTTTCTCGCCGCTGGCATTCTCGGCACGGCTGGCCTCGGTCTGGCAGCGATCGGCGCGGTTGCAAC
>CATPBC010000311.1 GCA_955652195.1 uncultured Xanthobacteraceae bacterium
CCGTGCAATCGGCAACAGCGGCGGCCGCCGCGGCCGCGTCAGCGGCACGTTCTTTCACGCCATTGCTGCTGAGGGTTAGCTGGCCGCTTTGGGGGTGACAGTGTCCGCAACCGGCTTGTCGGACACACCGGCTTCGCCGAAAGTCGCCATCCCGGTGTGACAGGCAAGCGCCGCGCGCAACACGGTAACCGCGAGCGCGGCGCCCGAGGCCTCGCCGAGCCGCATGTCGAGGTCAAGCAGCGCACGCAGGCCAAGCTCATCAAGCAGCATGCGATGACCGGCTTCGGCGGAAACATGCGCGGCCAGCGCGTGCGCAAGCGTGTCGGCGCGCAGCTTCGCCAACGGAGCAACCGCGGCGGTACAGACGAAGCCGTCGAGTACAATCGGAATGCACCGCCGTCGCGCCGCGAGCGTTGCGCCCAAAATGGCGGCGAGTTCGTGCCCGCCAAAAGCCGCCGCCACGGCGAGCGGATCGTGCAACACGCCGGCGTGCCGGGCGAGCGCCTGATCGATAACGTCACGTTTGCGCGCCAAGCCTTCTTCATCGACGCCGGTGCCGCGGCCGGCCCAGCGGGCACCGCCGCCGCCAAACAATGCCGCGGCGATAGCGGCAGCGGCCGTGGTATTGCCGATACCCATCTCGCCCAAGCACAGCAGGTCGCATGCCGGTGAGACGGCGTCGTAGCCGGCCGCGACAGCTGCTAGAAACTCCTCCTCTGACAAGGCCGGCTGTTGCGTGAAATCGGCGGTCGGACGATCGAGCGATAATGGAATGACCCGCAATCGCGCACCGGCGATCCGCGCCAGTTGATTGATGGCGGCGCCGCCGGCGGCGAAATTCGCGACCATCTGCACCGTCACCTCGGGCGGATAGGCAGAGACACCGCGCGCGGTCACGCCGTGATTGCCGGCGAACACCAGAATTTCGACCTGCTGCAATCGCGGCGGCGCATGGCCCTGCCAATGCGCCAGCCAGCAGACAAGTTCTTCGAGCCGCCCCAAACTGCCGGGCGGCTTGGTGAGCGTCGCTTCGCGCCGGGCGACTGCGGCGCTCGCCGCGGGAGAGCCGCTCGGCAGATCGAGACAGGCCGCGCGCAGGACAGAAAATGAGGTAAAATCAGCCATGTCGTCGTGATTCCGTGCGCCGTGCGGCGCACGGCGAGGTGTAGCAAATCGCTTGCCTCACCGCCATCGATCGGCTCGCGCCGCATGACACGGATTTATGACACCGATTTCCAATCTTTGGCTTGAAGATCGCGCTGACGAGCTCAAAGCGAGCATCGCGTTCTGCACCCGCCTGCCGCTGCCGCGCGCAACGCCGCAAGGCGCCAAGACACTTGCCAAAGCCGCCTGGGCCTTTCCGGTTGCCGGGCTCATCGTCGGGCTGATCGGCGCAGCGGTCTATGCGCTGGCGCATCGGCTGGGCGTGCCGGCGTGGCCGGCGGCGGCGCTCAGCGTCGTGGCAACACTTGTCGTTACCGGCGCGCTACACGAGGACGGCCTCGCCGACACCGCGGACGGTTTCGGCGGCGGCCGCACGCGACAGCAGAAACTCGACATCATGCGCGACAGCCGCACCGGCGCCTACGGCGTTTGCGCTCTGGTGCTGTCGTTGTTGTTGCGGGTCAGCGCGCTGGCGAGCTTCGCCGATGCATACGGCGTGGTCTGGGCGTTGCTTGCCTCGCATAGCGCCGCGCGCAGCGCGATGCCCGTATTCATGTGGCTATTGCCGCCCGCGCGCGACGATGGCTTGTCGTTCGAAGCTGGCAGGCCGCCGGGCGAAAGCGTCGCCGCCGGCATCGCCATCGCTTTTCTCATCCTGGTTTTTTGCCTTTATCCGGCGCGCGGCGTTCTGGCCTTGATCTTTTTGATCGCCACAGTCGCGTTGATGGCATGGCTGAGCGTGCGGCAGATCGACGGCCAAACCGGCGACGTCGTGGGCGCACTCGAACAAGTCAGCGAGATCGCGGTCTTGCTGGTCGCGGTGGCCTAACCGTGACGTGAAGCACTACGGCGCCCGCGGCGGCAGCGTTCAAGCACGCGCCTGGGCAACCGATCGAGCGCGCTCCGTTTCCGGCTCAAGCGGCAGCTGCACCGGCGCTTTCAGCTTGGCCGACAGGTCAAGCGCCTTGGTCAGCATCAGCCGGTCATGGGCTTCGGCAGCAGTCGCCGCCTGGGTCGGCAGACCGAGCGACACGCGATTGAGAAATGAATCGGTCTCTTCGCGCATCGGCCCGCGCAATTCGCCAAGCGCGATGTCGCCGGGCGGATAGGAGCCGAGAAAATCAACCAACCGGCTTTCATCGGGCGCATAGCCTTCGCTCTGCGGCGCCGAAACCGCGAGCACCATGTCGCGGTGGGTATCGTCGATCGTCAACACGCCATGCGTGCCGTTGATGCCGACTTCGAGACTGTAGACTGCACCCGGCCAGGTCACCGGCAGCGCCCAGGAAATGTTGAGATGATAAATGGTCCCGTCGGCACACATGATCATGCCGGCGGTGGCATCAATGCCGCGATAAAGCGGCCCGAGCACCTTATCGACCGAGCGCGCGTAACATTCGACCGGCTGCTTGCCTTCCAGGTACCACATGACGATGTCGAGCGCGTGCGTGCCTGAAATCACCATCGGCGAGATCGTCGCCGGATCGTCAGTACGCTTGTAGTTATCGATTGCCACCAGCCGATTCATGAAGGCGCGCGAGGTCACCATGGTAACGTCACCGAGCGCTCCGCTTCTCACCTTCTCCTTGCCGGCGAGCCATTTGCGTCGGAAGCGCTGGGTATAGCCGACCACCGCGTCAAGCTTGGCGTCGGTGATCGCTTTGAGCACGCGGGCCGATTGCGCAAGCTCGGTGGCCAGCGGCTTTTCGATCAGCATCGGCACGCCGCGCTCGACCGCCGCCAGAATCGGATCGACGTGGAGATGTTCGTCGGTGGCAATGATCGCGGCGGTCACTTCCGGCCGCGCCAACAGCGCGCGGTAATCGGTGGTGACGAAATCGGCGCCAATGCGCGCGGCCACGTCGCCGCCGCGATTGTGATTAAGTTCGGCAATGCCGATCCATTCCACTGCCGGATGGCGCGCCGCCGCCTCGCCGCGGAATAGCCCGACGCGGCCGGCGCCGATAATCGCAAGACCAACCCCCTTGGCGTTCTTCTTCATACGTTCAAGCCGCATTCATACGTTTAAGCCCGCTCGGTTTCGTTGCTTGAGTTCGGCGATGCCGGAAATCGTTTCATTGGTCAGCGGCAGATCGACTGGCGCGTTGCGATCGGCCGATAAGTCCGCGGCGCTGTAAGTCTCCATAACGCGGCGCGCGCTTTCCGGCGTCACCATCACCGCCGTGTCACGGATGCAGGCTTCGAGAAAGTGAAGCGTCTCGGGCCCGATGCCGCCCGCGTAGACATGATCGACCCATTCGCCCGGCATGGTCGACATTGCAAATTCCTGGCCGCGCTTGGCGGTATTGAGCCAGTTGTCGCGCTGCGTGTCGTCGAGCGTGAGCGCACCTTCCGTGCCGGTGATCTCGATCCAGGTCGAACAATAATTCGGGTAGCTTGGCGGAAAATTCCAGCCGCCGCTGATCATCACGACCACGCCGTTGTCCATTGTGACGGTAGTGAACATGACGTCATGCGACCCGTTCACCGGCTTCATGTAGCCATAGGCGCCCTGACTGTAGACACGAACCGGCTTCGCCGGCTCAAGCAGCCAGAACACGAAATCGAGATCGTGTGTCGATTCCATCACCACCGGCGAAAGGCGCACCCGGCTTGCGATCTTCTTGCCGAGATCGCGCGACAGATGGCGGCTCACCAGCACCGAAACGACATCGCCAAGCGTTCCATCGGTAATTTTTTTCTTGGCAAAGGCGATCTTTGGATTGAAGCGCTGCGAATAGCCGATGGTGAATTTCAGATTATTGCGCTTCGATAATTGAACGAGCTCGTCGGCTTCCCATAGTTCGAGCGCAATGGGTTTTTCCAGCATGACATGCTTGCCGGCGCGCAGGCAGTCGCGGGCGATAGGATAATGGTTCGCTTCCGGGGTAGTCGAAATGTAGACGACGGAAACCTTGTCGTTAGCCGTGATGTCTTTGTAATCGAGCGTCGCATGCGCCGGCTTGTAGAGTTTTTTTACCTCGGCCAGCCGATCCGGCTTGATGTCGCAGAGATGTAATTTGTCGACCAGGGCGCTGCGCGAAAGCGTGTCAGCGCGCAGGCCGCCGATCCATCCGACCCCGATCACCGCCGCTTCCACTGTCTTCACCGCGCCTGCCTCCCGCCTGTGCTTGCCGGCGCATAAAAACCATGATGCCGCGGCCGGCGCAATGTTTCATACGTCAGGCTGTCGGGAGGGGCAGCGCCACGCCAAATACGCTCTGCGCGAACTGCGGGTAGACCTCCGCCAGCATGGGCGCGACCACAGTGCGCATCAGGCGCAGCGTATCGGCGCTTGGCGCGGGCGTAACCGGCACGTCGGAAGGCCGGTCGAATTCGAAGCCGGTATTCTCGATGATTTCCTCGAGGTTATGGCCGGGATGGACGCTAACGAGACGAAACCGCCGCCGCGCGCGATCGAAATCGAATAAGCAGCGATCGGTCACCAGCGCGACCGGGCCGCCCGGCCGAAATACGTTGTCGGGACTACCGCCCGGCGCACTGATGAAATCGACCTTGGGCACCAGTGTGCGGCGTGAATGTCCAACGCGGAAAAGAATGACGCGCGGCACGACATAATAAAGGTAAGCCGAGCCGAATGAGCCGGGAAAGCGAACCTTTGGCCGCTCATAGTCGCCGACATTGACGAGATTGATATTGCCTTCACCATCGATCTGTCCGCCGGACAGAAAGAACACGTCGATGCGGCCCTGGCCGGCGCAGTCGAACAATTCGCGCGCGCCGTCGGTAAAGAACGTGTGCGCGCGGCTGCCGAGAAGCGACACGAACGGTTTGCCGCCACTGCGCTCGCGCGCCAACAGCGCGGCAGTTGCGGGAATCGGCGAAGCCGCGCCAACGGCAACATGACGCGCGTCCCCGATCAGCCGGCAGATGACGTCGGCCAGTAATTCCTCATCGCGGAAAGTTTCAGGCCGCGCGCTTTTCATAGACGTAGCGCTCGAGATATTGCGCAAAACCTTCCGCGGTCGCCGCCAATCGCGCGTATTCGGCCATGTGCGCGGCGTCGATGGCATAACGGTCGGGCAACGGCAGCGGCCAGGCGCCGCGCGGCTCGACTGCGACCGCTTCGACGTAGAAACCGGGCAAGGTGCCGGCGGCGAGCAACGGATCGCGCAATAAATTCGCGCCGTGAATTTCTTCCACAGTCACGATCGTCTGCTGCGCCGCATGCGCCATGGCGACGAGCTCGCGCTGCGTGCCGATGTAAACATTGCCTTCGCGATCGGCCATCGGCGCGTGAAACAACGCCACGTCGGGCTTGAGCGCCGGCAGCAGCACGATCGGATCGTTGTTGCCGAACGGATTGTCGACAACTTTCCAATCCGGGCGATGCGGCAACAGATCCGAGCCGATCAGGCCGCGCAACGGCATGAAGGGGACGCCCTTTTCGGCGGCTTGGAATTGTGCGTGCAGCGCCGGGCAAGTTGCGTCGCGCATCTCAATGGTGCCGCCCAGGATGGCCGCGGTAAAGCGCGGCGCCGGACCGAATTCGCCGAGGCTGACCGCCGAGGTCTCGAGCGTCTCGATGCAGCCGGCGCCGATCAAGAGATCGGCTTGCAACGTCGAGGTCGGCAACGCCACGAGATGCAGGCGTTTGACGCCGCGCCGGATGAGCGCGCGGGTGGCGGCCATAGCGGCGCCCGACGTCTCGCGCGGCACCGCCAGCGAGCAGCCGTCGGCGATCGGCGCAATCGCCTCATCAAGCGAGCGGGTGATCCGAGCCATGCGACCAAATTACTCCCTGTTCCCGCGTGCGGGGAGAGGCCTCGTGGCTTTACGACAGTGCCGCTTTCACATAGTCCGGCAAGAACGGCACCCGCCGGATGCGAACGCCGGTGGCATCGAACACCGCATTGGCGATTGCCGCGGCGACCGGCCGCGTCGCCGGTTCGCCGGCGCCGGTAGGCGCAATCTCCGGCCGATCGATCAGAACCACGTCGATCATTTCCGGGGTTTGGGTAATGTCGAGGATCGGATAGGACAACCAATCGACGCTGGTGACGTTCTTGTTGTTGAACCTGACTTCTTCCCAAAGCGTGCGGCTGATCGCTTGTACGACGTTGCCTTCGATGGTTTGCCGCAATCCATCGGGATTGATGATCTGGCCGCAATCGTGCGCGACGGTGAACTTGCGGACCCAGACCTTGCCGGTCGAGCGATCGACCTCGACCTCGGCGACCATGGCGACGCGCGTCGGGTGTCGTTGCACATAGGCGATGCCGCGTCCGGAAACCGTGGTGCCGCGTTGGTCTTTGCCGGGCGAAACACGTGACTGCCAGCCGGCTTTCTCCGCCGCAGCTTTGATCACGGCGATGTCGCGCGGATCGGTGACATATTGCAGCCGAAACGCGACCGGATCGAGCTTAAGCGCGGTAGCGACTTCGTCCATGAACGATTCGCTGGCGAAATGGACCTGCGGCCCGATCGGATCGCGCAAGTGCGATGTGCGCAACGGCGAGCCGCGGTCCAAGAGCGGCGCCACCGTTTCCCAGTAGGTGCGCTTGTTGGCGAAGCCGTAGGAATCCTCAGGCTCGCCGAAACCATCGCCGGACTGCAAGGCGACGCCGGTGAGCTGGCCGGCGAGCGTGTCGTGAGGCTTGCTTTCGTTGGAATTCACGTCGACGCGGGGAAACGCCTTGCTGCCAAATTCATAGGCGATGACCTTGCCCGCCGCATCGATGGCGGCGCGAACGCGATGGATCGAAGCCGGTCCCTTGGGATCCCATCCGGTCCCTTGATCGCGCGTATATTGCAGGCGGACCGGGCGCCCTACCGCATTGGCCAACAGCGCGGCGTCCATTGCCGCGTCACCGGCATCGTTGCGGCCGTATGAGCCGGGCCCCGGCACCCAGATGGCGCGCACTTTTTCCGCCGGCAGGCCGAGAATGGCGGCGACGCCGTCGCGGGTGAAATGCGGCTTCTGCGAACCGGTCCACAGCGTGACCTGATCGTTTTTGATCTCGACCACGGCGCAGGCGGGACCCATGCTGGCATGAGACTGGAATGGCCATTCGTACTCGGCCTCGATGACACGGGCCGCACCTTTGAATGCTTCGTCGACATTGCCGGTCTGCTCGGCGACTTCGCGCTTGCGCACCGGGGCCTTGCGGATGTGATCGTAGAGCGATGCCTGCTCGGGGAATGGCGGCGTCGCATTCGACCACGTCACTTTGAGCTGCTGCGCCGCCTTGATCGCGTCCCATTCCTTGTCGGCGACGATGCCGAGAAATCCTTCCTTCCACACCACGCGGGCGCTGGGAATGTGCTTGATCGAACTCTCGTCGACATTGACCGGCACGGCACCGGCGATGGCGGGGCGAACCATGCGGCCATGCACCATGCCGGGCACTTTGACGTCGGTGCAGAAATCCTGCTGCGCGAAGACGAGCGGCGCGACGTCTTCGCGTTTAATCGGCTGGCCGACGATTTTGTAGTTTTTCGGATCTTTGGGTTTGGCGTTGCCGGGCGCGTAAAGCGGATTGCCGATCTTGCCGTTCCAGGCGAGCGCGACGTTGAAATAACGCCCGCCAATCAATTCGGCATAACTCACGCTGTTCGCCATTTCCGTGCCGGTGTGAACGACGCCGCCGTCGACCGCGAGCCGTTCGGCGGGCACGCCGAGTTTCTCTGCCGCGAGTTCGACGAGAACCCGGCGCGCTTCGGCCGCGGCGGCGCGGAGCTGCTTGCCGCCGTTCTGGACGCCAGTCGCGCCGGAAGCGCCGCCCTGGTTGACGCTGGTGGCGGTGTCGCCCATCACGACTTTGACCGCCCGGAACGGCACGTCGAGCTCCTCCGCCACCATTTGCGCGATTGCAACGTGAAGTCCTTGTCCACCATCGATCTTTCCGTAGAACGCCGAAACCGTGCCGTCGGCATTGACCGCGATGTAGGACGACAGACGATCGGGCGTCAGCGGCGGCTTTGCGCCCGTCACCATGGCGTCTTCAGCCGCGCGGGCAAAATTGAACGGTACCGCCGCGCCAATGGAGACGACCAGTGCTCCGCCGGTCTTGAGCAGCGCGCGTCGCGAAGGAGCGCCAAGCTTGGTTATCTGGTTCATGGCGGTGCTCCTTTAGCCCATCATCGCGGCGGCGCGTTTGACGGCGCGGAGGATGCTCAAATGCGTGCCGCAACGGCATTTCAGGCCTTCGAGCGCGGAGCGGATTTGCGCGTCAGTTGGTTTTTTGTTGTCGCGCAGGAATGCGGCGGCGGTCATGAGCCAACCGTTGATGCAATAGCCGCATTGCGGAACCTGTTCCTCGATATAGGCGGTCTGCAGCGGATGCGGCTTCTCCGGCGTGCCCAAACCGGCGAGCGTGACGATCCTGGCATCGCCGACCGCCGAGATCGGCGTGATGCAGGAGCGGATCGGCTGACCATCGAGATGCACCGTGCAGGCGCCGCATTGCGCCAAGCCGCAGCC